>NZ_JBMDXJ010000464.1:0-27534 GCF_048594945.1 Pseudactinotalea sp.
CTTCGACTTCTTCACCGAGGCGATCGCGAGCCAGACTGCGCTGCCCCCTACCCCGATGACCTCGCCCGCGCTTGGCGGTTCGCTCCTCGTGGCGTACGCCGCCGCTGCAGCGCTTCTCGCCGTCGTCGTCCCGCTCAGGCGCGACCTGAGGTGAACGAGCCCGCGGTCGACCGCGGGATCAGGCCCGCACGTAGGCGCCCGCGTAGTCCTCGCTGGGGGCCACCGGCTGGATGATGTCGAGCAGCACACCGTCGGGCGCGGCAACGATGAAATGCCGCTGGCCGAAGTCCTCGTCGCGAAGCGGTAGCACCACATCCACCTCCGCTGCGCCAGCCACCCGGTCGTGGACGGCATCGACGTCGCTGACTTCAAGGTTGACGATCACTCCCCGCGGGAGTCCGCCGTATCCAGCGGGCACTGTGGCGTGGTCATGAGCCAAGATCGCCAACTCGAACTCGCCCAGGCGCAGGCTGACATACCAGTCGGTTTCAAAGGTCGTCTCGAAGCCGATGAGGTCGCGGTAGAAGGATGCCGCGGCGTCGACATCGCCTGACATGAGGACTGGGTAGAGGCTGGTGACTGACATGGCACTCCCTTACGTACGCTGTGGATGTAACGAGATCAGCATACATACTCTCTGTACGTAAAGGAACGAGACCATGCCCCGCGCGTCCGCAGCCGAAGCAGCCCAGACAGCCCTGCGCATCCTCGCCTCGGCGAGGGAGCTCTTCTCAGCGCGAGGCTTCAGTGACGTGTCCGTCGATGACGTGGCCCGCGATGCCGGGGTCACGCGAGGAGCGGTCTACCACCACTACCGGAACAAGGTGGCACTGTTCGGCGAGGTCGCCGCCCAGCTCCAGTCTGACGTCGCACGAGCTGTCGTCGCTGCAGCAGAGAAGGCGAACCCGCATCCTCATGAACGACTACGAGTCGGATCGCACGCGTTCCTCGATGCGATCACCAACGGCGCTGCGCTGCGCATCCTGCTCATCGATGCACCGGCGGTGACGGGCTGGCAGGAATGGCGCCGACTCGACGCGGAGAACTCAGCGACGCATCTGCGAGAGGCGCTACGTGAGGCAGGAGTTGCAGAAGAGCTCCTCGATGCGTCCACCGCGCAGCTCTCCGGCGCGATGAACGAGGCAGCCCTCTGGACGGCTCAACACACTGACACCGACCTCGCTCGCCAGCGGTCCCACGAGGCACTCGACACGCTCCTCGCGGCGTACATGTCGTAAGGCGAGACCTGCGGCCACACCCTCGCGCACCCCCACCGGCCCGCACGGCGATCGCCGTGCGACGCAAGGCGCACCAGGCGGCATCCGGCCGCTGCCCCGCCGAGGCCTCGAGCCCTACCCGCACCAGCCGCAACGACACCCTCGTTCGCGACGAGCATGCATTCGACAACGTTCACCTCGCTCGCGTCCACTCGGAAGAGCAGCCGGCATGAGGCTTGCACGTGCCAGGTCGTGCGTGGATTCAGTGTCTTGTCGTGAGCGCTTGCCCGATGATTCGCGCGGCGTCGGGGAATGCGTTGGGGTTGGGGCCCGAATAGTTCAGGCGCAGATAGCGGCCGGTCGGCTCGGCCGGGAACCACTCGTCCCCTGCTGCGATGATGACGCCCTGGGCTTCGCACGCGTGGGTGAGCCTCGGCAGATTCGTGTCGTCAGGCAGGCGCAGCCAGAGATTCAGACCACCGCGTGGCACGGCATCGAGGTGCGCTGCCGGGGTGTGCTCGCGCAGCGCATCGACAAGGAGATCGCGGCGGTGGGTCAACTGCCGCCGGAGCGAGCGCAGGTGCGTGCGCCAAGCCGGTTGCGTGACCACATCGACCGCGACGGCTTGCAACGCGGAACTGACGTACATCGCCTGAGCCTGCGTGTCCGCGAGGATGCGATCACGGGCAGGGCCACGCGCGATCAGGCCCGCGACCCGGACGGACGGGGAGACGCTCTTGGTGAGCGAGCGGATGCAGACCACGTGGCCGCTGTCGTCACGGGCCGCGATGGGGGCAGAGTCGGCGGCGATGCCGAAGTCGTGCGCCCAGTCATCCTCGATGAGGAACGCGCCATGCTCGCGCACGATCCCGAGCACGGTATCGCTCAGATCGGGGGTCCACTGGCCGCCGGTGGGGTGGGCGAAGTTCGGTTGCGCGTAGAACGCGCGCGCCCCGGTCTGCGCGAACGCGCGGTCGAGGTCATCGGGGCTCGGGCCCCGCGGCCCGGACGGGATCGGGACGAGCTGCACGCCGACCTGCGCGGCGGCAAGCATCGCCCCCCAGTAGCTCGGGGACTCGATCAACAACGGACGCCCGACCCCGACGAGAGTGCGGAAGAGGGTGCTGAGGCCGCTCTGGCTACCCGGCAGGATCACGACATCACTCGCAGCCGGGGTGGTGAGGCCCGCGGGAGTGATCGCGCCGAGTTCAGCGGCGAACCAGGACTGCAACTCGGGCAGGCCCGCGGCGGGTGGGCGGCTCACGGCCGCCTCGCTGCGTGCGGCACGAGCGAACGCAGCCCGCACGAGGCGTTCGGGCAGCAACTCTCTGTCGGGGTAGCCGGAGTGCAGAGCGATCACATCGTTCGGTGTCGTGCGCAGCGCCGACGACGAGACCGGGGGCCGATGTTGCGGGGAGCCGAGCGCGGCCGTCTGCCAGCCGTAATCGCTCGGGCGGGCCGTGCGGACCGCGCAGACAAACGTGCCGACGCCGGGCCGTGACTCGATCACGCCCTGCCCGATGAGTGCGCGCAGCGCCTTCTGCACCGTGACCGGGCTGACCTCGAACTGCGCGACGAGCTTGCGCGTCGACGGGAGCTGCGCGCCCGCGGGAGCGGCGGCGATCCACGTGCGGAGAGCTGACACGATGCGGTCGCTGCTACTCTGGATCATGACGGCTCATGATAGCGCTACTCTTCAATCTACGACGCCGCTACTCACCTCACCCACTGGATTGTGGTGGGGGCTGCTCGGCGTCACCGCGTTCTCGTTCACGGTGCCGTTCACTCGGGTCGCGGTGGAGAACGGGCACATGTCGGCCCTGTTCGTAGGCTCGGGCCGTGCGGTGATCGCAGCCGCGCTCGCCGCCCTCGCGCTCGGGCTGACACGGCAGCGGCTCCCCCGCGGTACTCAATGGAGGCAGGTCGCCGTGGTCGCAGGCGGCGCGGTGGTCGGGTTCCCGCTGCTCACCTCGTTCGCGCTCACGACCACGCCCGCGAGCCACGGGGCCGTGGTGATCGCGCTCCTGCCCGCAGCGACAGCGGTGATCGCGGTCCTCCGCACAGGCGTACGACCTGCGCGCGCGTTCTGGGCCGCTGCCGCGTCCGGCGCCGTCGCTGCAGTGGTGTTCGCCGTGATCCAGGGCGGCGGCTTCGGCGGGCTGCACGTCTCCGACCTGCTGCTGTTCGCCGCCGTCGCGGTCTGCGCGATCGGCTACGCGGAAGGCGGACTGCTCTCCCGCAGCTTGGGGTCGTGGCAGACGATCTCGTGGGCGCTTGTACTCGCCTCACCGCTGATGATTCTGCTGACCGGCATCGCCATGGTGCAGCAGCCGCCTAGGGGCACACTCAGCGAGTGGGGTGCGTTCGGGTACCTCGCGGCGGTGAGCATGTTCCTCGGATTCTTCGCCTGGTATCGCGGCCTCGCCATCGGCCCGATGGCACAGGTCAGCCAAGTCCAACTCACCCAACCCGTGATGAACATTCTCTGGGCGGGCCTGCTGCTGGGCGAGTACATCGGCTGGCAGACCATCGTCGGTGGCATCGCTGTGATCGGCTGCGCACTGCTCGCCGTCCGCGCCCGCAACCTAGAAGGACAGGCAGGCTGACGAGAGACTGTCCGCGCCACCTGATGACCGATCTCGAGCACCGCCGCGGTTGAACCGTGGCCAATGGGACCACGGGCGCCCCATGCAAAGGTGAGCGCCGGCCCCGACCGGCGACGTCAGCCGGTGTTCTGGAGTCCGGCAGCCACGCCGTTGACGCTGAGCAGCAGGACGCGGCGGAGCTTGGTCTCGGTGGCGTCGTCGGCATCCCCGGCGCGCAGCGCGGAGAGGGCTCGGAGCTGGATCAGCGAGAGCGCGTCGACGTAGGGCGAACGGAGCTGCACGGCTCGGCCCAGGACCCGGTGACCGGCGAGCAGCCGCTCCTGCCCGGTGATCTTGACGATCCAGTCCTTGGTCAGCTTCATCTCCCGGAGCACGAGGTCGGCGAGGTCGTCCCGGTCACCGAGCGCGAGATAGCGCTTGGCGATGCGAGTGTCGGTCTTCGCGAGCGACATCTCGACGTTGTCGATCATCGTCGCGAACAGCGGCCAGCGCCGGTAGGCGTCGCGCAGCCGGTCGAGGTCGCCCACCGAGGCGAGCGCGGTACCGAGGCCGTACCAGCCGGTGAGGTTGATCCGCGCCTGCGTCCAGGCGAACACCCACGGGATCGCTCGCAGGTCCTCCAGCGACTCCACCGACAGGCCGCGGCGGGCTGGTCGGGACCCGATCGCGAGCCAGCCCACCTCCTCCTGTGGCGTCACGGTGGCGAACCACTGCGGGAACCCCTCTGCTCGGACGAGCTCGTAGAAACGCTCACGGCTGGCGACGTCCATCGCGGCCGCGACATCGGCGAAGTCATGGGCGGCGCCGGAGTTGCGCTCGGAGATCGCGGGCGTGGCCTGCAACAGCGTGGCCGCCGCCACCTGCTCGATGTGTCGAGAGGCGATCACCGGGTCGCCGTAGCGCGCGAAAATCACCTCACCCTGCTCGGTCAGCTTGAACCTGCCATCGACCGAGCCCGGGGGCTGCGCCAGCACCGCGCGATTCGCGGGGCCGCCGCCGCGCCCGAGCGCACCACCGCGGCCGTGGAACAGCGTGAGCGTGATGTCGTTGCGCTCGGCCCACTCGGAGATCCGGCTCTGCGCGTCGTACAGCGCGAGCGTGGCCGACACCGGGCCGACGTCCTTGCTGGAGTCCGAGTACCCGAGCATGACCTCGAGCCGCCGCTCGGTCTCCGCCAGCCGCTTCTGCACCTGCGGCAGCTCGAGCATGCCGTCGAGCACCGTGGTGGAGTTCTGGAGGTCGTCGAAGGTCTCGAACAACGGGATCGCATCGATCACCGGAGCGTCGTCGGCCGAGCCGAGCGCCACCTCCGCGAGCCGGAACACGTTGGCGATGTCCTGCGCCTTGGTGGTGAAGGAGACGATGTAGCGCCGCGCGCCCTTGACGCCGTAGCGCCGCTGCACGCTGGCGATCGCGCGGAAGGTCTCCAGCACCTCCTCGCTCATGTCCGAGAGCGGCTCGCCGGCATCGACCTGTGCGAGCGTCTTCTCGTGCACGGCGGAGTGCTGCCGCACCTCGAGCTCGGCGAGGTGGAAGCCGAAGGTCTCGACCTGCCAGATCAGCGACTGCACGTCGCCGTAGGCCTTGCGCGGGTCACTGGCGGCCAACGCGCCCTGCACCACCCGCAGGTCGGCGAGCACCTCGTCCACGCTCCGGTAGGCGAGATCGGCGTCCCGACGGCGGGTGGCGCCGATGCGCTCGGCGATCGTCAGCATCACTCGCCGGTAGGGCTCGTCGGGCGAGCGGCCCGCGATGTCCTCCGTGAGGTCCTCGGCGAGGCGCCGCTGCCGCGCCCACAGCGCCTCCAGCTCGGGCGAGGGCGGCGTGGTCGCTGCCTCGAGCGTGAGCCCGCGGCCGATCCTGACGGCGGCGCGCTCGAGACCGAGCAGCACGTGCTCGGAGGCGATGCCGGCAGCGGCGCGGGTGATGGAGGCGGTCACGTTCGGGTTGCCGTCACGGTCGGCGCCGATCCACGACCCGAGGCGCACGAACGCGGGCACCACCGGCGGCCGTGGCTGCGCGGGGTCCTCAGCAAGCAGGTCGTCAAACGCCCGGTACACCTTGGGCAGCACCGTGAACAGCGTCTCGTCGAACACGCCCATCGCGGTGCGCACCTCGTCGAGCGGTGTCGGCTTGTCGAGCCGCAGCGGCGAGGTGCGCCACAACGTGTCGATCTCGCTCAGCAGCTCGCGCCGGTTCTCCTCCAGCGTGCGCGCGGTCATGCGTGGATCGTCACGCTGACCCACCAGGTCGCTGATGCGCCGGATGCATGCAGCCACGGCGCGGCGACGGGCCTCGGTCGGGTGCGCGGTCAGGACCGGCCGGAACTCCAGCCCGGCGACCCGACGCCGGGTCTCCTCCTCGCCCAGGTCCGCACGGAGCTTCGCGATCGCGCCGGCGAGCGAGTCCTCGGCGGGCCTGGATGCAGCATCGCCCTCCCGCTCCCGGAGCACGCGGATGCGGTGGAACTCCTCGGCGAGGTTGACCAGGTGGAAGTAGCACGTGAACGCGCGCGAGAGCAGCTCGGCGCGATCCAGACTGAGGTCCTCGACGAACGCCACTGCCTCGTCGAACGCCTCGGTTCCGGACTCGGTGTACGCGCGGATCGTGAGCTCGCGCAGCCGCTCGACGTCAGCGAGCAGGTCGTCGCCGCCGCTCTCGGCGATGACGGTCCCCAGCAGCTCGCCGAGCAGCCGCACGTCGTGGCGCAGCGCGTCCGGCATCTCGGAGACGGCTCCTGTGCGCGAGCCTGTCGCGATGCCGTTCGCGGCTGTGTCGAGGTTCTCGGTGGGCTCAGCCATGATCGCGAGACTAGCGAGCGCGCGGCGAGACTCCTACGCGCGGTCACGGTACGGACGCGGCATCGGGTCCGCCCGCGATGCGGAAAACCGCCGGAACGGCACGCATCCGCCGCAGGACTCCGAGTGCGCTGTGATCGTGACCACAGCGCCGGAACGGCCGCGGGACCTCAGAGGGCGATGGCGGCCCCAGGCTGTGCGAGGTCGACCGGCCCTCCGTAGGCGGTGCATGCCTCAGCGCGCACGGTCTCACGCGAGGTCCACGGCGGGATGTGGGTGAGCACCAGTCGCTCGGCGCGAGCCTCGGTGGCGAGCTCCCCCGCCCGGCGTCCGGTCAGGTGGATCCCGCGGACCTCGTCGCGCCCCTCCTCGAAAGCGGCCTCGGCCAGCAGCAGGTGGGCATCGGCGGCCGCGGCGACCACGCCCTCGCACGAGTCGGTGTCGCCCGTGTACACGAGAGTCCGCGGCCCGGTGCCATCCTCAGCCGGCCCGGTGATCCGCATCGCGAAGGCCGGCACCGGGTGCCGCACCGGGAACGGCTCGATCACCAGCGGGCCGAGGCGAACCGGCTCACCCGGCTGCCACACGCGAGTGTCGAAGACCGGCCCACCCTCGCTCGGCTCCCCCGACACCTGCGCCACGCGGTCGCACGTCCCCTCGGGACCCCACAGCGGCATCGGCCGGTGCGGGGCGCCAGGGCCGTACTTCAGGTAGACCTCGAGGGCAGCCACGTCGACCATGTGGTCGGCATGCAGGTGCGAGAGCAGCACCGCGTCCAGCTCCTCGGGCGCGACGTACCGGAGCAGCTGTCCGAACGCCCCGGAGCCGAGATCGAGCAGCACCGACGTGGTCCGATCCCCCTCGTCGGCCTGCACGAGGTAGCAGGACGAGGCCGAGTCCGGTCCGGAGACCGAGCCCGAGCAGCCGACAACGACGAGACGCATGGCCTCAGATCACCACTTTCGGGATCTCGCCGGCGATCTCGGCGGCGCTCTGGGCGCCGACCTCGGGGCCGAGGAAGCGGCGTGCGAGCTTGTCGAACGCCTTCGGGTCACCGGTGGCGAGGAACGAATAGGTAGGGGTGGCGTGCGGGTCCGCCGTCAGGTGGTGTGCCACCAGCGTGCGGTAGACGTCCTTGGCCGTCTCCTCGGCGCTGCTCACGAGCGTGACGCCGTCACCCGCCACGTAGGAGATCACGCCGGTCAGCAGCGGGTAGTGGGTGCACCCGAGCACGAGCGTGTCCACGTCGGCGGCAAGCACCGGGGCGAGGTAGGAGCGGGCCAGGTCGATGAGCTCCTCACCCGAGGTCTCGCCTCGCTCGACGTAGTCCACGAAGGCGGGGCACGCCGTCGTCGTCAATCGCAGATGCGGCGCAGCCGCGAAGGCATCGTCGTAGGCGCGCGACGTGATCGTCGCCTGGGTGCCGATCACACCGACGCGCCCGGATCGGGTGGCGGCGACCGCGCGGCGCACCGCCGGCAGGATCACCTCGACCACCGGCACCCCCTGGGCCACGGTGTACCGCTCACGCGCGTCGCGCAGCACCGCAGAGGAGGCCGAGTTACAGGCGATCACCAGCATCTTCACGCCAGCGGCCACGAGGTCGTCCATCACCCGCAGCGCGTGCGCCCGCACCTGCGCCAGCGGCTGCGGCCCGTAAGGAGAGTTCGCGGTGTCGCCGATGTAGAGGATCGACTCGTTCGGCAGCTGGTCGATCACGGCGCGCGCAACGGTCAGACCCCCTACTCCGGATTCCAATAACCCGAGGGGGGGGGTCCTCCGGTTGCGCGTTTTAACTCGCGACGATCGCCGCGACAGCCCGCCAACCGCCGCGATGTGGCGAGTTTCACGGGCTCGGTCGCCCTAGGGTGGTGCCGATCCGGGGGTGAGCATGGGTAGCGAGAACGCGACACAGATCGCCATCGCAGCGGCGGCTGCGCTGCTGGCGCTGTTCCAGCTCGTGCTGACGATGTTCAGTGGCAGCAGGGTCGAGCATCTGCGTGCCCAGCACATGGCGAACCTCGCGAGCGCGCTGCCCGCCGTGGAGCGCGAAGCCGGCGGCTCACTCGACGCTGCTGCGGTGGAGCACCTCCGCTCCGAGCTGCGGCTCGCCACGATGCAGTACCGCGTGGCACGCCTGACCCTGACGTCCCTACGCCCCTGGGTGCTGTACTGGCTGCTGCTCGCCACGATCGGCATCGGGTCCTGGTGGCTGCTGACCACGGACCGCTCCGAGGGCGTCGCCTCCACGCCGGGCGACGAGCCTCTCGCCATCGTTGCCATCGCCGTCATACCGGTGTTCCTGCACTACGTCGCCGCCTACGCCACGCGGCGACGCCAGCGGCCCGGCATCGCCGCCGTAGATCCCGGGTACCTCACCATCGACCCGCCCCACATGCCGGGCTCCGCAGCCGAGGACACGGCCGGCTGGCTTCCCCGCCGGCTTGCGCGTGACCTCTGGCAGGAGGATCGGCGAGCGCGCCATGACGTGCGCCGACGCGCCCTGCAGCCGCGCGTGGCGTTCTGGAGCATCCGTCTCACGAGCATCGTCACGGGGGTGCTCAGCGGCGTGGCGCTCTCCTTCTTAATCGCGACGGCGCTCAACCGGCTCGTGCAGCCCGACTCGACCGGTGCGCGCGACGCCGCTGTGCTGTCCGTGGTCGCGTTGCCCTGGCTCGTGCTCGTGTACTGGACGACGTGGCTGATCGTCGAACGCCCGTGGAACATCCGCGCGAAAGACCCCGAGGGACCGTCCGGCACATCGGGGTCGGACACTCCGACGTCGTCGGCGTGGATCGTGCTCGGTGCGATCGCCACCCTCCTCGGCCGGTCGCCCAAGAAGCCCGACCGGGCCGACTCGGCTACAACGCCTTGAGCATCACCGACATCAACGACTCCTGCAGCCACGTCAGCGCCATGTACAGGCTCGCGAGCGCGGCTCGCACCTCGTCCTCGTCCCCTGCTCGACGGCGGCGGGTGGCGGTCTGATAGACCGCCTCGGCATCGTCGTCGGTCTCGATCCCGAGCCGTTCGGACAGCACGAGCCGTACGTCGGTGAGCGCGGCCGCCCAGTCCAGCGCCCGTTCGGGCATGACCTCCAGCCGCTCCCCCGGCGCGAGCAGCGCCCCCCACACCATCCGCAGCCGCTCGACCTTCTGAGCGCGGAGATCACCCTCGGTGAGCCGACGGAACTCGGAGGCCACGCCGTCGTCCTCCGAGGCATTCGGCAGCAACCGGGCGAGAGCCGGATCGGTGGGCGCCGCGACACCGTCGGCGGACCAGGCGAGCGCAGCGAGCGGGTCGTCCTCCTGCTCGGGGCGCTCGACGTCGAGCCGGGTGCCGAGCAACAACGCGGTGTCGGCGACCACGCGAGAGAGGATCGTGCGCTCGGTCCGGTCGAGCTGCGCCACGTAGACGCCGCGCTTGCGCGCGAACCCCCTCACGAGGCGTCCTCCTGCTGCATGGTTGCCCACAGCCCGAACGAGTGCATCGCCTGGACGTCGATCTCCATCTTCTCGCGCGACCCGGACGAGACCGCCGATCGACCCTCCTGGTGGACCTGCAGCATCAGTTTCTTGGCCTTGCGCTCGTCGTAGCCGAAGTAGCTCTGGAACACGTAGCTGACGTAGCTCATGAGGTTCACCGGGTCGTTCCAGACGATCGTCACCCATGGGCGGGCGGCCTCGACGACGACGTCGGTCGCCTGCTGCTCCTCGACGTCCGGCAGTGCACTCACCTCACCAGGTTACGAGTGTTCGTCGGCGCGACATGCCACGCGGTCGGTTCGCCCGCTACCGCTCGGCCGTCGGGCCGTTCGATATAGCGTGTGCGCCATGTCGACGGCGCTGCTCACCGACCGCTACGAGCTCACCATGCTGCAGGCCGCGCTGGCCGATGGCACCGCACATCGCAGATCGGTCTTCGAGGTCTTCACCCGCAGGCTGCCCGCGGGCCGCCGGTACGGCGTGGTCGCCGGGATGGGGCGCGTGCTGGAGGCTATCCGGGACTTCCGCTTCGGCGAGGACGAGCTGGACTACCTGCGCGAGAACGGCATCGTGGACGAGCCCACG
This sequence comes from Pseudactinotalea sp., assembly GCF_048594945.1. Taxonomy (NCBI): domain Bacteria; kingdom Bacillati; phylum Actinomycetota; class Actinomycetes; order Micrococcales; family Cellulomonadaceae; genus Pseudactinotalea; species Pseudactinotalea sp. The sequence continues at coordinate 10,692 of NZ_JBMDXJ010000464.1, forward strand.
CTCGACTATCTCGCGAACTACCGCTTCACCGGTGACGTCTACGGCTACGCCGAGGGCGAGGTGTTCTTCCCCGGGTCCCCGCTGCTCGTGGTCGAGTCGACGTTCGCCGAGGGCATCCTGCTCGAGACCGTGATCCTGAGCATCCTCAACTACGACTCTGCGGTGGCCTCTGCCGCCTCGCGCATGACATCGGCTGCGGGTGCTCGCCCGTGTCTGGAGATGGGGTCGCGACGGGCGCACGAACGCGCCGCGGTGGCCGCCGCACGGGCTGCGATGGTCGCGGGTTTCGCGGGCACCTCCAACCTCGAGGCAGGGCGTGCCTACGGGCTGCCCACGATCGGCACGGCTGCGCACTCGTTCACGCTGCTGCACGACGACGAGGAGGCCGCGTTCGCCTCCCAGGTCGCGGCCTACGGCGCCGACACCACGCTGCTGGTCGACACCTACGACATCACGGTCGGGGTGCGCCGGGCGATCGAGGCCGCCGGCACCGAGCTCGACGCGATCCGGCTCGACTCCGGTGACCTCGGTGTGGTGGCGCGCGAGGTCCGCGAGCAGCTCGACTCGCTCGGGGCGGCGGGCACCAAGATCGTGGTCTCCTCCGACCTCGACGAGTACGCGATCGCCTCGCTCGCCGTCGCTCCCGTGGACTCCTACGGCGTGGGCACCTCGGTGGTGACCGGCTCGGGTGCGCCGACCTGCGGCATGGTCTACAAGCTCGTGGAGCGTGAGGGAGCCGACGGCACGATGCAGGGTGTGGTGAAAGCGTCCACGTCGAAGGCCTCGGTCGCAGGCCGCAAGAGCGCTGCGCGGAGGATGGACCAAGCCGGCCGGGCCGCCGAGGAGATGGTGCTCGCAGGCGCCGACGCCACGTGGACGCCCATCGAGGAGGGCATGCGGCTGTTGCACGTGCCGCTCGTGCGGGCGGGCCAGGTGGACGAGCGCTACCTCGGCGCTGCGGGCGTCACGCTCGCGGCCGAGCGCCACGCCACCTCCCGCGGCGAGCTCGGCCCCTCGGCGCGCCGCCTCTCCTCCGGCGACCCCGCGATCCCGACGACCCACGTCGCGCTCTGAGGGCTCCTCAACTCTCCACCTCCAGCCGGCGCCGGTGAGTCCGGTCCCACCGGACCACTCGACGTCGGACCACACTCACCACCCCGGCGGGATAGTGGGACCACACTCACCGCCACTCCCATGGCAGGCTGGGGGCGTGGCAGACGAGAAGCGTTGCCTCTTCTGCCGGATCGTCACGGGGAGCGATTCCGCACACGAGGTACTCCGCACCGACACGGTGGTCGCCTTCCTTGACATCCGGCCGGTCTTCCACGGGCACACGCTCGTGGTCCCGGCCGCGCACGTCGACACGCTGCCCGATCTCCCCGCCGATCGCCTCGCCGACTACTTCTCCGCGCTGCAGCTGATCAGTCGGGCGATCCCGCAGGCGCTGGGCTCGCAGGGCACCTGGGTCTCGATCAACAACGTGGTCAGCCAGTCCGTGCCGCACCTGCACACGCATGTGGTGCCTCGGACCAAGGGCGACGGTCTCCGTGGCTTCTTCTGGCCGCGCACCTCGTACGCCGAGAACGAGGCGAAAGAGACCGCAGAGCGGATCCGCTCCGCCGTCAAGCAATGACCTGAGCCGAGGCTCCGTGCCGCGCCACCTGCGACTCACGACTGGTCGCTCGGCCGAACCTCCCGCTCGGCATCCGCCCGCGCGACCACCTCGGGGGTGACCCGCAGGATCGCGTAGACCACGAACACCAGACACACCGCCACGGCACCGAGGAACACCGCCGGCAATCCGAACGTCTCCCCGACGATGCCGCCGAGCAGCGCGCCGACCGGCATCGTGCCGTAGCCCAAGGTGGCGGAGGCACCTCCGACTCGGCCGAGCAGAGCGTCCGGGATCAGCCTCTGACGCAACGACCGGGAGATCACGTTGCCGACCGTGTTCGTGAAACCCACCAGAACGAACGCGGCGCCGATCACCCAGCCGTTCGGTACCAGGACCGGCACCACGAGCAGCAGCGAGTTCGTCATCCACACGATCCCGAGCAGTCGTGTCTCGCTGATCCGGGCAAGCAGGTGCTCGGCCAGCACCGATCCGAGCACGGCCCCGATCGCGACCGTGGTGATGAGGATCGCGTACATCTGCTCGGTGAGTCCCACGGCCGACGTCGGACCGACGAGCCAGAGCACGAAGACCGCGAAATAGGCCGTGTTTGCGAGGTTCATGGCAGACGACGTGATCACGAGCGTGCGCAGCACCTTGTGGCCGAGGATGAACCGCAGACCCTCCCGGATCCGGGAGGGCAGCGACTCCGTGAGCTCGGCAGTTGCCCTGGGCTCGTCGCCCTCGGAACCCGCAACGCGGGCGCCGGCCACGTGATCACCGGCCCGGTAGCGCCCGCGCATGCCGAGCCCGATGAACGCGATCGCGATGCCGCAAAGCAGGCCCGGGCCGCCGAACGCCCAGGCTGGACCCACGGTGAGCAGGAATCCGCCCAGCGGTGCGCCCACGAACTGGTTCGCCACCTGCTGCACGCCCAGCAGCCGGCCGTTCCCGGCGGCCAGCCGCGAGCGCGGCGTCACTGCCGGGTTCAGCGTGCCCGCCGAGGTGTCGGCGAACACCTCGGCGGCACCGAACACCAGCAGCAGCCCCAGCATGACCGGCAGGCTCAGACCATCGGCGAGGGCGGCGGTTGTCGCGAGGGCGAGCACCGCCATCCGCAGTGCCATCGCGGCGAGCATGATCCGCCGTCGGTCGCCACGATCGATCACCGCCCCCGCGTAGAGGCCGAGCAGCAACCACGGCAGCCAGGTCGCGGCCGAGAGCAGCGAGATCTGCAGCGGCGACGTGGTCAGTCCGAGCCCGATGAGCGGCACGGCCACCAGCAGGATCCCATCGGCCAGGTTGGAGGAGGCGGTCGAGGCGAAGAGTGCGACGAATCGGCGTCCCAGCGGTTCCACCGCGGTCGGCTCGGTGTCGATCGGTGCGGCCACGGCGGGCTCCTAGACTGAGTAGAGAGATCGATGCAGAGAAATCTCTGCAGAAGTATCTCTGCATACGGTACTGGCACCCAGCGCGAAGGGCAAGACATGGACGAGCTCGCGTTCGAACCGGAGCTGGACTCGGCAGCGATGAAGGCGTTCGCGCATCCGCTGCGCCTGCGGATGTTCTCCGCCCTCTCCAACGGCGGACCCGCCACCGCCACCCGGCTGGCTGAACGGCTCGGCGAGAACACCGCACAGACCAGCTACCACCTGCGCCAGCTCGAGCGGCACGGCCTCGTGGAGGAGGACACAAGTCTCGGCAAGGGCCGCGAGCGCTGGTGGCGTGCCGCGTCGTTCAGCCTCCCGCGGCGCGACGACGACGCCACGAGCGCGGTCGGGGCCGTGCTGCGCTCCGCGATCCTCGAGGAGAGTGCAGCCACGCTGCGGACGTGGCTGACCGAAGGCGGACCGCCCGAGTGGGTCAACGCATCGCTGGAGCAGTCGACCACGGCGATCCTCAGCGCAGGCGAACTGGCCGCGCTGAACCGCGAGGTACAGATGGTGATCGATCGACACACGGACGCCGCCAGCGGTCGCGAGGCGGAGCTGCAGGCAGGTTCGGCGACCCTGCGCCGGATCCGCGTCCTCTACAACGGCTTCCCGCTACCGCAGGATCCTGCCGCACCGTCGGAAGACTGAGGTCAGCTCTTCCCGATGAACCAGGCGCGGACCTTCTCGATCCGCTTCTCGATCTGTTCCGCGGTGGCAGTCGCGACCTCTCCCCCGCCGCTGTGCTGGCGCAACCGGGTGTGCAGCACCCCGTGAGGGGTGCTGGAGCGGCGCGACCACGCGGACACCAACTGGTTGAGCTCCTTGCGCAGCTCGGTCAGGCGGCGGTGATCGACCACTGCGGCCCCATCGGTCCCAGTGCGCTTCGGTGCTCGAGCCACGTGCTGGGCCTGGTGCTGGCGCAGCAGGGTGGCAACCTGGTCGGCGTCGAGCAGGCCGGGCAGCCCGAGGAAGTCGAGCTCCTCGTCGGAGCCGACGTCACCGCCCACGCCGAACTCACCGCCGTCGAAGAGAACCTTGTCGAAGGAGGCGTTCGCCTCGAGCGCCTCGAAACCGGCGAGCATCCCGTCGCTGGCGGACTCCTCCTTGTTCGCCTGTTCCAGCGCCGCGTCGTCGAGGAGCACCTCGCCCGCCTCGTCGCTGGTCTTGCGGTCCAACGCGTGGTCCCGCTCGGCCTCCAGCTCGCCGGCGAGCCCCAGCAGCACTGGAACCGACGGCAGGAAGATCGACGCCGTCTCGCCGCGCTTGCGTGCGCGCACGAAACGCCCGATCGCCTGCGCGAAGAACAACGGCGTCGCCGCGGCGGTGGCGTACACACCCACCGCGAGCCGCGGCACGTCCACCCCCTCGGACACCATCCGCACCGCCACCATCCAGCGCTGCTCACCCGCCGAGAAGTCCTCGATCCGCTTCGAGGCGCCGGCATCGTCGGAGAGCACCACCACCGGCGGCTCACCCGTGATCGCCCGCAGCTGCGCCGCGTAGGCGCGTGCTGTGTCCTGGTCGGTCGCGATCACGAGACCGCCGGCGTCGGGGACACTGCGGCGCACCTCGGACAGCCGGGTGTCGGCGGCCTTGAGGACCGAACGGATCCACTCGCCGTCGGGGTTGAGCGCGGTGCGCCACGCCTGCGCGATCGCATCCTTGGTCATCGGGGTGCCGAGCCGCGCGCTGACCTCATCACCCGCCCGAGTGCGCCAGCGCATCTCGCCCGTGTAGGCGAGGAAGATGACCGGCCGGACCACGCCGTCGCGCAACGCGTCGCCGTAGCCGTAGGAGTAGTCGGAGCGCGAGCGGCGGATGCCTTCGGCGTCACGCTCGTACTCGACGAACGGGATCGCTGCCGTATCTGAGCGGAACGGGGTCCCCGTCAGCGCCAGCCGGCGCGTCGCAGGCTCGAACGCCTCCCGCACCGCGTCGCCCCAGGAGAGCGCGTCGCCGCCATGGTGCACCTCATCGAGGATCACGAGCGTGCGGGCAGCCTCCGTACGGGCACGGTGCAGGGCAGGGTTCGCGGCGACCTGGGCGTAGGTGAGCGCCACGCCGTCGAACTGGGCGCCGTGGCGCCCCTGGGCGTTGCGGAAGCTCGGGTCGATGCTGATGCCGACCTTCGCCGCAGCATCCGCCCACTGGGTCTTCAGGTGCTCGGTCGGCGCGACCACGCTGACGCGCCGCACCACGCCGGTCTCCAACAGCTCGGTCGCGATCCGCAGCGCGAACGTGGTCTTGCCGGCGCCGGGCGTCGCGACCGCGAGGAAGTCACGCGGGGCTGTGCTCAGGTACCGCTCGAGCGCCGCCGCCTGCCAGGCGCGCAACCGACCGGCGGTCCCCCACGCCGCCCGCGCCGGGTAGGCCGGCGGGAGCTGGGTCGCGGCCGCGAGGGATGGACTCTGCGGGTGCTGCCCCTGGACCTGGTCATGCGGGCGCACGCCGACGGAGCCATCCCCCGTCTCGTGCCGCCCGCCCTCGGGCGGCGGCGTCACCGGCGCGAGCCGAACCCGAACAGACCGGAGAACCCGGACCGACCCGAGCCGCCGCCGTCGGCGCCCCGGTCACCCGACCGGTCGCCGCCGCTGTTCATCGACTCGTAGATCTCCTTGCACACCGGGCACACGGGGAACTTGCTGGGGTCACGCGTGGGGGTCCACACCTTGCCGCACAGCGCCACGACCGGACCGCCGGTCACCGACGCCGCGGTGATCTTCTCCTTCTTGACGTAGTGCGCGTAGCGCTCAGCGTCGCCGGGAGCCGCTTCCTCGCGGGTCTCCTCCCGCTCCAGCACCCCGGTGGAGCCGGCAGTGCGCCGGTCAGGCTCGGTCGGTGCGCTGGGTGGAAGCGGTTCGGACATGCCTGCCAGTGTACGAATCTCCAGCGCTCGGTGCGACCCGTCGGCGGGTCGGTTGTGGATGGCCGGGCACAGCAAGGGCCCGGGAGGTTCGCTCCCGGGCCCGTGATGTCAGCGGCACGATGGCCGCTGGAGGTCAGCTGATTCAGCCAACGGCCTTCTTGAGGGCCGAGCCGGCCGAGACCTTGACGCCGAAGCCCGCGGGGATCTTGATCTCCTCGCCGGTGCGGGGGTTGCGGCCGGTACGAGCCTTGCGCTCGACGCGCTCCACGGAGAGCAGGCCGGTGACCTTGACGGCCTCGCCCTTGCCGAGGTTCTCGACGAGGACCTCCTGCAGAGCGGACAGCGCCTTGTCGGCGTCGGTCTTGGTGAGGCCGGCCTTCTCAGCGATCGCGGCCACGAGGTCAGTGCGGTTGACGGACACGTTTGTCCCCTTCTCTTCCACTTGATCGCTCCCCGATCGGGAAGCGCCGGAGCCGACATTACGACGAACCCGGGTCAACGCCACGCTCTGAGGGCGTGTTTTCGGCGTGTTTCCGCGGTTTGTTAAACCCATTGGCCCCGTTTGTCACATGTGTCACATCGGTCACGTGCTAGTGCTCGACGGCGGACGGTCGCCGGTGCGTTCGCCGCACCTTCTCGTTCGAGGTAATCGGGAGCCATGCGGTGGCCCCGCTATACCTCCACCCACGCCCAGCCGCACTGCGTCGAGGTAATCCAGGACCGCCGGATGGTCGTTGATTACCTCCACCCGAGGGTGGGGTCAGCGTGGCTGCGGGTCCAGTCCTCTGCGCCGCGCTTGAACTCGACCCGCGTGTGCTTGCGGTCGTGCGTGGCCTGCAGGAACTCGTACCGGGTGGGCTGGACCGCCCACACCTGCCAGTCGGGGTTGTCGGTGCCGTCGTAGCTGGGGCACTCGCGCCAGTCGGCCTGGCTGGCGGCGGCGTCGAGCGCGACGACGTCGCCCGTGACCTCGACCTGCCTGCCGAGAGGGCGCCCGAAGAACAACATGGTGGCGACGGGACGCTGCGCCAGGTGGATGCCCTTGCGTGAGGAGCGGGAGCTGGAGAAGTGCAGGCCGCGCCCGTCGATGTCCTTGACGATCAGGGTGCGGCTCGCGGGCACGCCGCCCTCGCCCACGGTCGTGAGCGTCATCGCGTTCGCCTGCCGCTCTCCCGAGGCGATCGCCTCGGTCAGCCAAATCAGGAAGAGGTCGTTCGGATCGCCTGGAACCGCTGCGGGGTCGAGGACCGGTAGTTCCTCGGGGAAGGTCGGCAGCGCTCGTAGCGTCTCGCGTAGATCTACGCCATCACGGTACGACTCCCCCGGTCGACGGCCCACCGTCGAGACCGAGGGCGGGGAGCACGGGATCGAAGGCCGCGCCCACGTGGGGCAGTGGCAGCGCCATCGAACACTCGCGTTCCGCGTCTCCTTCGAGCTGCCGCATCACGGCCCGAGCCTCAAGGATCCGAGTCGAGAGGAGGAGCGGACTACGGTCGGGCCATGGCATTCCTTGCTGATGACCTGCTGGCCGAGATCCACGACCGCGCCCCCGGCTACGACCGGGACAACGTCTTCTTCACCGAGGATCTCGAGGCCCTCAGGGCCACGGGTTATCTGTCCGCGCACGTGCCCGCCGACCTCGGTGGCGCCGGGCTGAGTCTGCTGGAGCTCGTGCGCGAGCAGTCCCGTCTGGCCGCGGCTGCCCCGGCCACCGCCTTGGCGACGAACATGCACCAGGTGTGGTGCGCCGTCGGGCGGGTTCTCCACGACCGTGGCGACGACTCGCTCGACTTCCTGCTGCGCGAGGCGGCGGCGGGCGAGGTGTTCGGGTTCGGGATCTCCGAGCGCGGCAACGACCTCGTGCTGTTCGGCTCAGCCACCAAGGCCGAGCCCGACGGCGGAGGCGGCTATCGCTATCACGGCACCAAGATCTTCACCTCCTTGGCACCGGCGTGGACGCGGCTGGGTGTGCACGGACTCGATGCGACCGACCCCGACGAACCCCGCATCGTCTACGGGTTCGTCACCCGCGAGGGCACCGAGACCAAGGACGACTGGGACACCCTCGGCATGCGGGCCACGCAGTCGCGCACCACGGTGCTCGACGGCGCGCACGCCCCCGCCGACCGGGTCGTGCGACGGCTGCCTCCCGGGCCGAACCCGGACCCGTTCGTGTTCGGGATCTTCGCGTGCTTCGAGCTGCTCCTCTCGGCCGTGTACGCGGGGATCGGGCAGCGTGCACTGGACCTCGCCGTGGAGACCGTGCAGAAGCGGACCTCGATGAAGACCGGTGAGGTCTACGCTCACGACCCCGACATCCGCTGGCGGCTCGCGACCGCCGCGATGAAGCTGGAGACCGCGATCACGCAACTCCACGCGGTCGCCGCCGATGTCGACGCTCAGGTCGACCACGGATCCCGCTGGTTCGCCAAGCTCTCCGCCACCAAGGTGCTCGCCACCGAGACCGCGAAGGACGTCGTCGAGGCCGCGATCCGCGTGAGCGGCGGCGGCTCCTACTTCGCGAGGAACGAGTTGAGCCGCCTGTACCGCGACGTGCTCGCCGGGCTGTTCCACCCGAGCGACGACGAGTCCGCTCACAGCACCGTGGCGAGCGCCCTGCTGGGCCCCCTCCCCTGACCCGGTACGTCCCCGTGGGTGCCGAGAGTGCTACCAGCGGTGGGCCACGTCGATCACGAGCCGCGTGTGGTCGCCGGGGCCGTCGAGCACGAAGACCCGGAACGGGAGCCTCGCGCGGACACCGAGAGCGATCGTGGTCTGCCCCTCGAACGAACCGGCGTAGGCCACCTGCTCGAACGTGCGGAAGCCGCTGACGTCGGCGAGTCGCGTGGTGCTCGCGGGGCGGAACGTGACGTGCCCGGCGCCGTCGTACACCGGGACTCGGAGCACGATCTGCAGGTCGGCGCCGCCCGCGACAGGCACCGGGCGGCCCGAGCCCTCCTGATAGACCGTGGTGACGTAGCGCAGGTCGTAGCCGTCGATGTCGCCGCGCACGTCGAGGACGAGCCGGTCGAAGCAGCTGTGCCGGCCGGCGCGAGCGTCGAGCAGCGAGGCGTTGTGGCTGTACCCGCGGTCGATCTTGGCCAGCGAGCCCCACGTGATGCCGCAGTACGGCGAGGCGGCCTCGGCGGGTGCCGCGGTCGCAGGAGCGATGAGCACAGCGCTCAGCAGCAGGCCGAGAACCCAGGCAATGGTGCGTTTCATGACCTTCCCCTGATGTGTCGGTGTCGCCCTCCGGCGGGCGGCTTGTGATCCGACGCTAGGAGCGTCGCCGGACAACGGGAAGAAGTCGCGTGGTCACCGTTCGGATACGTCCGAACCGTTGGGGTCGCGTCCAGCTGAAGGACACCGTGCACGCTCACGCTCCCCAGCCGGGTAGCGTGAGCAGGGTCCGGGCGCGCCCCTGTGCGGCGCCGCCCAGCCAGCGACCGATGACGAGCAACGCCCGCGGGGCCCGGTCCCGCGAGCCGAGGAGTGACCCGTGCCGACACTCAAGGCCAACGACCTCTACCTGACCTACGGTGACGGCTACATCTTCGACGGGCTGAGCATCGCGATCGACTCCGGCCAGCCGCCGGTCGGGCTGATCGGCCCCTCCGGAGTCGGCAAGACCACCCTGATCGCCGCACTGTCCGGGCAGCTCAAGGTGCCGAGGGGCACCGTCACGTTCGATGGCCGCCCGGTCAACCGGCTCCGCCTGAAGAGCAAGTCGGAGTTCAACGCCCGGGTGCGCGCGGTGTCGCAGTACTCGATGACCGTGTCCGACCCACGGCTGACCGCTGACCGGCGGCTGCGCGACGCGAAGAAGATCGCTCGCCGAGGCGGGCGCAGTCACGCGACGTTGGTCGAGGACATGCTCATCGCCGTCGGGATGGACCCCGAGGCCGGCTACCGGCCAATGCTCACGCTCTCCGGCGGTGAGCGTCAGCGCGTCGCCCTGGCGACCGCGCTCGCGACGCGGCCGGAGATCCTGCTTCTCGACGAGCCGCTGACCGCGCTCGACCCGCACAGCCGCGGCGCGATGGCCCGGCACCTGGGCGACCTGATCGCCCAGCTCGGGATCGGTGTGCTGCTGGCCTCCCACGACCTGGAGCTCGTCGAGCGCCTGTGCCCGACGGTCCACGCGATGGCCGACGGCACGATCGTCGCGTCGGGCGCGCTGAGCGAGATCCTCAGCGATCCGGAGAACGAGTCACTCAAGGAGCTCGCTGCTGCGGCACCGCTCGCAGTCCAGCGCTTCCGCTGACACACCTTGACCGCATGACCCACGCCGCGACCACCGCGGCACCCTGACCCACGAGGAGTACCCGTGCCCGAGCTCGACAGCCGCCTCCGCTCGACCTTCGAAGAGGTGCTCCGCCGCAACCCCGGCGAGCAGGAGTTCCACCAGGCCGTGCACGAAGTGCTCGCCAGCCTGGGTCCGGTCGTCAGCAAGCACCCCGAGTACACCGACGGCGGGATCATCCGCCGGCTCTGCGAGCCGGAACGGCAGATCATCTTCAGGGTGCCGTGGGTCGACGACCAGGGCGACGTGCAGATCAACCGCGGCTTTCGCGTGGAGTTCAACTCGGCGCTCGGCCCCTACAAGGGCGGGCTGCGGTTCCACCCGAGCGTGTACCTCGGGATCGTCAAGTTCCTCGGCTTCGAGCAGATCTTCAAGAACTCCCTCACCGGCATGCCGATCGGCGGCGGCAAGGGCGGCTCGGACTTCGACCCGAAGGGCCGCAGCGACGCCGAGGTGATGCGGTTCTGCCAGTCCTTCATGACCGAGCTCTACCGGCACATCGGTGAGTACACCGACGTGCCCGCCGGTGACACCGGTGTGGGCGGCCGTGAGATCGGCTACCTGTTCGGCCAGTACAAGCGGATCACGAACCGCTACGAGTCGGGCGTCCTCACCGGCAAGGGGCTGAGCTGGGGCGGCTCGCAGGTCCGCCCGGAAGCCACCGGGTACGGCCTGGTGTTCTTCGTCGATGAGATGCTCCGCAGCCGCGGGGAAGGCTTCGAGGGCGCCCGCGTGGTGGTCTCCGGGTCGGGCAACGTGGCGCACCACGCGATCGCGAAGGTGCACGAGCTCGGCGGCACCGTGGTGGCCTGCTCGGACTCCAGCGGCTACGTGGTGGACGAGCGCGGCATCGACCTGGAGCTGCTCCACGAGGTCAAGCAGGTGCGGCGCGCCCGGCTCCATGAGTACGCCGACAGCGCCGGCGGCGACGTGCGGTTCGTCAAGGGCGGCTCGGTGTGGGACGTCCCCTGCCGGATCGCGCTGCCCTGCGCCACCCAGAACGAGCTGGACGCCGACCACGCGAAGACGTTGCTGAGCAACGGCGTGGCGATCGTCGCCGAGGGGGCCAACATGCCGACCACGCCCGAGGCGGTGCGCGTCCTCGCCGAGGCCGGCGTCGGCTTCGGCCCGGGCAAGGCTGCCAACGCCGGCGGCGTCGCCACCAGTGCGCTGGAGATGCAGCAGAACGCCTCACGCGACTCCTGGACGTTCGACCACACCCAGGACCGGCTCGCGCAGATCATGCGCGGCATCCACTCCAGCTGCCTGGCCACGGCCGAGGAGTACGGCAGCCCCGGGGACTATGTCACCGGCGCGAACATCGCCGGGTTCACCAAGGTCGCGGACGCGATGCTGTCCCTCGGCGTGGTCTGAGGGGCACAATCGAGACCGTCCCGACCACGGCGGAGAGGTGCGATGCCGCAGAAAGCCGCTCCGCCGTCGTCGGCCCTCGCGGCGCTGCTGCGCTGGGAGGAGCGTGGTGGGACCTGGGCGGTGCTGAACCGCAGCCCGCGTGAACTGACGATCTCGCTGCGCACCTGCACGGCCGGCGAGGAGGTCGAACGACTGACCAGCGACGACACCGACCTCGCTGGTCACGTCGGCGACCGGGTGCGGAGCGAGGAGTGACCGCCCCCGAGAAGGTCGGCGGGAATCCGACGTGCGCCGCGCTGGGACCTACCGACGCCGGAGCACCTCGGCGAGCACGGCAGCCTCGCTGTGCTCGAGGTCCTTGCTCGCGGTCGTCAACGTGATCGGCCCGGCTGCGGCCATCTCGGCGAGGTGGTCGACGGCGTCGCTCGCTTCGTCGGTGAGCTCACCTCGGTAGCGCTCGGCGAACTCCACGAACCTGTCGACCTCATGCTGGTACCAACGCCGCAACTCGGTCGAGGGTGCAGCGTCGGGGAACCAGGTTCCCACGCGCGGGTCGTCCTTGCGCATGCCGCGTGGCCAGAGCCGGTCGACGAGCACGCGGGCGCCGTCGTTGTCGCCGACGTCCTCGTAGACGCGTGCTGTGCGGATCGTGCTGGACATCGCGCTCAGGTCGCGCGGGTGGCCACGGTCACGGTCAGCAGGATCGCGGAGTCCTCGAGCGCGTCGAGCCGGTGGCGCTCCGGGGGGATGATCAGGTAGTCGCCCGCCCGCCCCTCCCATGTGGACTCCCCCGCCGTGATCGTGACCCGCCCCGCCAGCACCTGGACCGTGGCCTCGCTGGGACTCTCGTGCTCGGCGAGCTCACCGCCGGCAGCGAGCGCCACCACGGTCTGCCGCAGATGATGATCGCGACCACCATGGATCGTGCGGCCGCTGCGCTGGGCGCTGCTGGCTCGCGCGGCGACGATGAGCTCCTCGACGACGGCGGTGAGATCGAGCGCATCCATCGGGTTCCTCTCGTTCGTCCCGGCCGCATCCGGTCCGCGTGATCCACGTGCAGGCCCTGGTGCCGAGACGAGCCAAGCACAGATCGGGCTGCGCATCCAGGCGCGATGATGGTCGGCATGGGCACCGATGACGCACTCGACACGACCCGGCTACCGCGCGTGGTGCTGGACGAGAGCGAGATGGCCGACGCCGTCGACGACCCCGAGGCCGCCGGCGCGGTGTGGCGGCTCGAGCCGAGCGACCGGGAGCTCGACGCCAACCTCATCGCGCTTCCCGCCGGTGACGGGATCGCCGAGCACGCTGGGGCCGACGTCGACGTCCTCATCCACGTGATCGCCGGTTCGGGCACGCTGCGCACGGCTGCCGGAGAGATCGCGCTGACGCCCGGCCAGATCGTGCACCTGCCCCGCCGGGCACGCCGCGCGATCCTGGCCGGGCACGAGGGCCTGCGCTACCTGTCCGTGCACCGGCGCAAGGAGACCAAGCCCCTCATGCCCGCCGTGCCTCAGTGACTCAGAGCAGCCCGTTCTCCTCCAGCCAACCGCTCGCGATGTCCGCGCTCGAGAGCTGCTCTACCGTGCTCTGCGCGTTCAACGCCACGAGGTCGTCCGCGGTCAGCGCCGCACTGATCGGGTTGATGACCTCGGCGACCTGGTCGGCGATGTCGCTCGAGACGATCGGCACCACGTTCGAGGACAGGATCATGTTCTCCGGGTCCTCGAGCGCGACGATCTCGCCGGTCTCGAATGCCGGGTCGGCCGAGTAGATATCGGCGACCTGGATCTCACCAGCCTGGAGCGACTCCAGCGTGGTGGGGCCGGTCGCCGAGAAGGTGAGGTCCACGCCGTAGACCTCCGCGGCCGCAGCGGGACCGTAGGGGCGCTGCTCGAACTCGGGAGCCGCGCCGATGGTGAGCTCCTGGTCGACATTCGCAAGGTCGCCGATCGTGGTGAGGCCGTTCTCTTGCGCGAACGACGCGAGCACCGTGTAGGTGTCCTGGTCCGAGGCCTCCGCGAAGTCGAGCGCGGTGAGCTGCTCCGGCAGGGCTTCCTGGAGAGCGGCGTAGACGTCCTCCGGGCTGGTGGCGGTGGCCTCGGCGTCGAGGAACTCGAGCAGGTTCCCGGTGTACTCGGGGAACACGTCGATCGCGCCGGACTCGATCTCCGGCATGTACGCGTCACGCTGGCCGATGCTGAACTGACGCTCGACCTCCAGGCCGGCGCCCTCCAGCGCTTGCGCGTAGATCTCGGCGACGATCTCGTTGGAGTAGTACGCCTGCGAGCCCACGACGATCGCGCCGCCGGCATCCTCCGAACCGGCATCGGTCGGGTCCTCGAGCGGGTTGTCGTTGGAGCACCCGGCGAGTGCCAGGGAGGCGGCGAGCACGGCGCCCGCGGTCAGCGTCAGGCGTGAGTGGCGTGCGGTGAACATGAGGTTCCTCTCGGTGGGGACTCAGGACGATGAAGCAGCGGATGCCGCGCGGCGCTCGCGCCGTGCGGAGGAGTGGACGCGCAGCCCGGTCGGGACGGCAGCGCGTTGGGCGGCGGCGAGCAGGAGGTCGACCACCAGCGCCAGCACGGCGACGAGGATCGCCCCGCCGAGCACCTGGTCGAACCGGCGCAGCGGGATGCCCTGGATGATCGGCCAGCCGAGCCCGCCGAGGTTGACGTAGGCCGCGATCGTGACGGTGGCGATCACCTGCAGCGTGGCCGACCGGAGCCCGCCCACCAACAGCGGAAGCCCCAGCGGCAGCTCGACCTTCCAGAACACCTGCCGCTCGGTCATCCCCGTGGCTCGCGCGGCATCGATGACGCGCCGGTCGATCGCCTGGAGCCCGGTGTAGGCGCCGGCGAGCAGCGACGGGATCGCCAGCAGCACGAACGTGACCACGGCGGCCTCGGGGATCCGCAGCACGCCGAACAGCAGCACGAGCAGCACCATCAGACCGAACGACGGCACCGCGCGTGCCGCCCCGGAGAGCGCCACGGCGATCTCGCGGCCCCGGCCGGTGTGCCCGATCAGCCATCCCGCGGGGACGGCGATCAAGGCGGCCACCAGCACCGACACGATCGTGTAGAGCAGGTGCTGGCTCAGCAGCGTGGGCAGCGCGTACGCTCCCTCGAACCGGTCGGGCGAGGTCAGCCACGCGAAGGCATCGGCGAAGAGGTTCATGCAGCGGCTCGCAGGGGCAGGCGTGTGCGCCGCGCGGCAGCGCTGGTCTGCTTGGCGCGGGTCCACGGCATGGCTAGGCGCCCGGCGAGCACCAGCAGCAGGTCGATGAGCAGCGCGATCACCACGACCGCGAGGACTCCGGCGCCGACCTCGGCCACGATGCGGCGCTGCAGTCCGTTCTCGAAGAGGTACCCGAGGTTGGTGACGCCGATGAGGATGCCGACGGTCGCGAGCGAGATCGTGCTGACGGCAGCCACGCGCAGACCGGCGAGGATGACCGGACCGGCGAGCGGGAGGTCCACGGTCCAGAACCGCCGGACCCCGCCGTAACCCATCGCCGTGGCGGACTGCCGCACGGCGCTGTCGACCGAGTCGAGCCCATCGGCGACCGAGCGCACCAGGATCGCCACGGCGTAGATCGTCAGCGCCACCACCAGGTTGGTCTCGCTGATCGCCGAGTAGCCGAGCACCGCGGGCATGAGGATCAGCAGGGCGAGCGAGGGGATCGTGTAGAGCAGACCGGTCAGCAGGATCACGGGCCCCCGCACCAAGCGGTACCGCCAGGCGACCCAGCCCAGCGGCAACGACACGGCTGCCCCGAGCACGATCGCGATCACGCTCTGGCGCAGGTGTACTGCGGTCAGGTCCAGGATCAGCCCGACGTTGTCGAGGACCCAGTTCACGGAACGGCACCATCCTCGACGAGTGCGCCCTGCGTGCGGCCTTCGGAGTCCACGAGCACGCGCCCGTGCGCGGTCTGCTTGATGTGCAGGGCACGCCGGCCGCGGTCGACGCCGATGAACGCGGACACGAACTCGTCGGCGGGGTTCTCGATGATCTCGCTGGGGCTGCCGACCTGCACAACGCGGGCGCCCTTGTCGAGGATGACCACCTGGTCCCCGAGCAGGAACGCCTCGTCGATGTCGTGCGTGACGAACACGACCGTCTTGTCGAGCTCCTGCTGCAACCGGATCAGCTCCTGCTGCAGGTCCGCGCGCACGATCGGGTCCACCGCGCCGAACGGCTCGTCCATCAGCAGGATGTTGGGATCGGCCGCGAGCCCTCGGGCCACGCCTACGCGCTGCTGCTGGCCACCGGAGAGCTGGCTGGGATACCGCTCGGCGAGCTCCTGGTCGAGCCCGACGACGTCGAGCAGCTCCCGGGCACGCGCGTGCGCCGCCGGCTTGGCGGTGCCGACCAGGCGAAGCACCGTGGCGACGTTGTCGATGACCGTGAAGTGCGGCATCAGACCGGAGTTCTGCATCACGTAGCCGATGCTGCGCCGCAGCGCGACCGGGTCCTGGCCGAGCACGCTCTCGCCGTCGATCTGCACATCACCCGCGGTCGGTTCGACCATCCGGTTGATCATGCGCAGCAGCGTGGTCTTGCCGCAGCCGGAGGACCCGACGAAGACCGTGGTGCGGTGCGAGGGCAGCACGAGACTGAAGTCCTCGACGGCGAGCGTGCCGTCGGCGAACTGCTTCGTCACGGACTGGAACTCGATCATCGGGACCTCTCCGGTCGGTCGGGAGCCACGTCGTCCACCCTTGCACGGATCACCGACACTCGCTCTCTCGGGCCGCTCCGTCAGGCGCTCTCGCGGCCGTACCCCTCGAGCAGCCGCAGCCAGATCTCGCTCACGGTGGGATAGGCGGGAACGGCGTGCCAGAGTCGCTTGATCGGGACCTCGCCGACGACGGCGACGGTGGCGGCCTGCAGCAGATCGGCGACGTCGGGGCCCACGAACGTCGCCCCCAGGATCACCCCGCGCGCGGTGTCGACGACGATGCGCGCCTGGCCGGCGTAACCGTCCTCTCGCAGGCTCGAGCCCGCGATGGCGCCCAGGTCGTGGTCGACCACGCGGGTCTCGTATCCGGCGTCGGAGGCCCCTGTTGCGGTGAGTCCGACCGAGGCCACCTCCGGCTCGCCGAACACGACCTGCGGCACGGCGGCAGCATCGGCCGTGGCTACGTGGCGGCCCCAGGCCGCGTCGTCGACGCCTCCGCCCGTGGCGCGCGCGACGATCACGTCACCGGCGGCGCGGGCCTGGTACTTGCCCTGGTGCGTGAGCAGCA
>NZ_JBMDXJ010000465.1:0-19916 GCF_048594945.1 Pseudactinotalea sp.
CCACCCAGCTCAACGGCATCACCCGCTACGCCAGCGAGGCCGGGCAGAGGAACCGAGACGATCACGCAGAGCAGGAGACGACCTCGAACCCCGCCCGCCTGCCTCGCTCCGACGTCCCCTCCACGGTCAAGGAAGCCTGGACACCACCCTGGGACCCCTGGCAGGATCCCGACCCCCTCACCCACGACGAACACGACGTCACCTACGGACTTCTCAACGCCTGACGGCACCTGGGATGTGCGGTGAGCGTGGCTTCGACCGCGCGATGGGTCAGCGCACCAGCAGGTACGCGGCGCCGGCGATGCTGAGCACGATGACCGTCCACTCGAACGCGCGGCGGCTGATGCGGCCCACGATCAGGCGGCCAAGCACGGCGCCGAGCACCACGAACGGGATCAGCACGAGGTCGAGCAGCAGCAGCTCACGACTGAACAGGCCGAGCCCGATCGAGAATGGCACCTTGCTGACGTTGACCACGAAGTAGAACCACGCCGAGGTCCCCAGGAACACGGTCACCGGCAGCCGCGCCGCCAGGAAGTACATGCTCATCACCGGCCCAGCGGCGTTGGCGACCATCGTGGTGAAGCCGCCCAGCCCCCCGTAGACGGCGCTCTGCGCGATCGCGGCGCCCCGACCGGTCTCGCCCGGCGTGACGCCATCCCGCTCACGCCGCTCGGCACGGCGCCGCTGGACGAGCCCAAGCACAATCACGCCGATGAGGATCACGGCGATCACGCGACTCATGAGTGTGTCGGAGGCGTGCGCCATGAACACCGTGCCGAGCACCAGCCCCACGACCACGGGCGGGATCAGCCGTCGCAGCAGCCGCCAGTCGGCGTGGCGGCGATAGAACACCACGGCGAAGACATCGGCGACGATGAGCAGCACCAGCAGCGCCGCCGTCGAGGGCTTGGCGGGAAGCACCATCGCGAACAGAGCGACGGCGATGTTCGCGCCGGGGATCGCCGTCTTGCTGATCCCCACCGTGACGGCGCCGATGGCGAGCGCGACCCAGGCGAGCAGCGACAGATCCGGCACGCCCAGCAGCATGCCAGCCCACCGGAGCACCCGCTCGCTCCCCTCGACCACCGAGACAGCGCGCCATCCTATACTTGACTTGATCAGTCCAGATAGCACCGGTTCACATGGTGGACCGTTTCTGACGCCTCGCCCGATCGCGTGAGCGCTGGGTCATCGTGGAGCCATGGCCGGAACCTCCACCACAGACGCTCCGAGGGCGCGCGCCCGCGTGTCGGGGCCGGCAAGCAACCGCTCGAACGGGCAGTGGCTCGTCGACGGCACCGCACCCCTCAACCACAACGAGGAGTTCAAGGCCGCCGACAACCCGCTCAACGTCCGCCAGCGGATCATCGACACCTACTCGAAGGAGGGGTTCGACTCGATCCCCACCGACGACTTGCACGGCCGGTTCCGCTGGATGGGCCTGTACACGCAGCGCAAGCAGGGCATCGACGGCTCCCGCACCTCCAAGCTCGAGGCCGATGCCCTCTCCGACCGCTACTTCATGCTGCGGGTGCGCATCGACGGCGGCGCGCTCACCACCGAACAGCTGCGCACCGTCGCGACCATCTCGACCGAGTTCGCCCGCGGCAGCGCCGACATCTCCGATCGGCAGAACGTCCAGCTGCACTGGATCCGCGTCGAGGACGTCCCCACCATCTGGGAGCGTTTGGAAGCGGTCGGGCTGCAAACCACCGAGGCGTGCGGCGACACGCCCCGAGTGATCCTCGGATCGCCGCTGGCGGGCATCGCCGCCGACGAGATCATCGATCCGACACCCGCGATCCGTGAGATCACCGAACGCTTCGTCGGCGACCCGGAGCTTGCGAACCTGCCGCGCAAGTTCAAGTCGGCGATCACCGGCCACCCGAGCCTGGATGTCGTTCACGAGATCAACGACGTCTCTCTCGTCGGCGTGGTGCACCCCGATCTCGGGCCCGGCTACGACCTGTGGGTCGGCGGCGGGCTCTCGACGGCGCCACGGCTCGCCGAGCGGCTCGGCACATTCGTGCCGCCGGAGCGGGCCGCCGAGGTCTGGCACGGCGTGGTCCGCATCTTCCGCGACTACGGGTACCGGCGGCAGCGGACCAAGGCACGGCTGAAGTTCCTGCTCGCCGAGTGGGGCGCCGAGAAGTTCCGGCAGGTGCTCGAGAGCGACTACCTGGACTCACCGCTACCCGACGGACCAGCACCGAAGTCCTCTACCGCGCCCGGCGACCACATCGGGGTGGGCGAGCAGAAGGACGGGCTGCGGTACATCGGCGTCGCCCCGACGGTCGGCCGGGTCAGCGGGGAGATCCTGGCCAAGGTCGCCGAGATCGCCGAGTCGGCGGGGTCGCAGCGGGTGCGGCTGACTCCGCACCAGAAGCTGCTGATGCTGGACATCGCACCCGCAGACGTGGAAGCCGTGATCGAGCAGCTCGACGCGATCGGGCTCTCGGCCCGACCGAGCCCGTTCCGGCGCTCCACGATCGCGTGCACCGGCATCGAGTACTGCAAGCTCGCGTTCGTCGAGACCAAGGAGACCGCAGCGGCCGCGATCGGCGAGCTCGAGAAGCGGCTCGCCGGGATCGAGCTACCGCACCCGATCTCCCTCAATGTCAACGGGTGCCAGAACTCGTGCGCGCGCATCCAGACCGCCGACATCGGGCTGAAGGGTCAGCTGCTCGGCGGCAGCGAGTTCGGCTACCAGGTGCACCTGGGCGGTGGACTCGCCGACCTAGGGCGCGAGGAAGCCGGGCTGGGTCGCACGGTGCGCGGCCTCAAGGTCGCCGCGGACGAGCTCGCCGACTACGTCGAGCGCGTCACCCGCAGGTGGCTCGCCGACCGCACCGACGACGAAACCTTCGCCGCGTGGGCCCACCGCGCCGAGGACGAGGCACTGACATGACCGCCACGACGACCCGCACGCTGCGGAGCGAGGACGAGTTGCGAGCGATCGCCGCTGAGGGCGCCGAGCTGTTCGCCGACGGCGGTTCCGAGGCCGCGGCCGCGGTGCTCGCCTGGGCGGCCAAGCACTTCGGCGACAGGCTGGCAGTCGCCTGCTCGATGGCCGGCGACACCGTGGTGGTCGATCTCGCCGCGACCGCACGGCCGGGGGTGGACGTGCTGTTCCTCGAGACGGGCTACCACTTCGCCGAGACGCTCGGCACCCGCGCGGCGCTGGAGGCCGTCAAGGACGTGACCATCGTGGACGTGGTGCCCGAGCACACCGTCGCCGAGCAGGACTCGCTCTACGGCAAGGACCTGTTCGCCCGCGACCCGGGTCAGTGCTGCCAGATGCGCAAGGTGATCCCCCTGGACAACACCCTCGCCGGCTACGAGGCGTGGGTGACCGGGGTGCGTCGCGAGGACAACGCACTTCGCGCCAACGCCCAGCTGGTCGAGTGGGACGAGCGCCACCGCATGGTGAAGATCAACCCGGTGGCGGCCTGGAGCTTCGACGAGCTCCTCGACCACGCCGAGAGCCACAGCGTCCCGGTGAATCCGCTGCTCGCCGATGGCTACCCCTCGATCGGGTGCAAGCCGTGCACGCGGCGCGTGGCCGAAGGCGAAGACCCTCGGGCCGGTCGATGGGCGGGCCTGGGGAAGACGGAATGCGGGATACATCTGTGAGTGCACCAGTGAGTGAGGACCGGGGCGGAGCGAGCATCGGTGCGCGACCAACAAGCGCAGCGACCGACGTGACCGAACTGCGCGAGGCGGCGCCGCCGTCGGGCACTGACTTCGACCAGCTGGACCACCTCGAGAGCGAGGCGATCCACATCATCCGAGAGGTCGTCGGCGAACTTGAACGGCCAGTGATCCTGTTCTCGGGCGGCAAGGACTCCGTGGTGCTGCTGCACCTGGCGGCCAAGGCGTTCTGGCCGGGCAAGGTGCCATTCTCGGTGATGCACGTGGACACCGGGCACAACTTCGACGAGGTGCTCGCGTTCCGAGACCGCACGGTGGAACGGCTCGGGATCCGGCTCGTGGTCGCGTCGGTTCAGGACTACATCGACGACGGCCGGCTGGTCGAGCGTGCCGACGGCACCCGCAACCCGCTGCAGACCCAGCCGCTGCTCGACGCGATCGCCGAGCACCGATTCGACGCCGTGTTCGGCGGGGCGCGGCGTGACGAGGAGAAGGCGCGCGCCAAGGAGCGCGTGGTCAGCCTGCGCGACGCGTTCGGCGCGTGGGATCCGCGCAACCAGCGGCCTGAGCTGTGGAGCATCTACAACCCGCGGCACCGGCCCGGCGAGCACGTGCGCGTGTTCCCGCTCAGCAACTGGACCGAGCTCGACGTGTGGCGCTACATCGAGCGGGAGGGCATCGAGCTGCCGCCGCTGTACTACGCGCACGAGCGTGAGGTGTTCGCGCGCGACGGCATGTGGCTCGCGGTGACGCCGCACTCGCTGCCGCGGCCGCGCGAGGAGGTGGTCACGCGCACGGTGCGCTACCGGACCGTGGGCGATGCCTCCTGCACCGGTGCCGTGCTCTCCGACGCCGCGACCACTGCCGAGGTGATCGTGGAGGTCGCCTCCACCACCGTGACCGAGCGCGGCGCCACCCGCGCCGACGACCGGCTCTCCGAGGCCGCCATGGAAGACCGCAAGAAGGAGGGGTACTTCTAGTGAGCACCACCCTGGAAGGCGCGCCGACGACGCGGATCACCTCCCTGCTCCGGCTCGCCACCGCGGGATCGGTCGACGACGGCAAGTCCACGCTCGTGGGCCGGCTGCTGCATGACAGCAAGAACGTGCTCGCCGACCAGCTCGACGCCCTCGAGCGGCTGGCGTCCGAGCGGGGCCTCGACGGCGCCGACCTCGCGCTGCTGACCGACGGGCTGCGCGCGGAGCGCGAGCAGGGCATCACGATCGACGTCGCCTACCGGTACTTCAGCACCGGCGAGCGGGCGTTCATCCTTGCCGACTGCCCCGGGCACGTGCAGTACACCCGCAACACCGTGACGGGTGCCAGTACAGCCGACGCGATCCTCGTGCTGGTCGACGTGCGCAAGGGCGTGCTCGACCAGACGCGGCGGCACCTCGCGGTCGCGTCGCTGCTGCGGGTGCCGCACGTGGTGGTCGCGGTCAACAAGATCGACCTGGTCGACTACGACGAGGCGATCTACCGCGGCGTCGCTGCCCAGGTGGCCGAGCTCGCCGACGGGCTCGGGATCGAGCGCGCGGTGACCGTGCCGACATCGGCCCTCGCCGGTGACAACGTGGTGGAGCGCTCGGCGCGCACGCCCTGGTACGACGGACCCGCCCTGCTCGAGCTGCTCGAGGAGCTGCCGCCCGCCGAGGCGGTGCTGGAGGAGTCGCTGCGGTTCGGGGTGCAGCGGGTGATCCGGCCGCAGTCGGCGGCCGTCGACGAGCAGTACCGCGAGTACCGCGGCTACGCGGGGCGCGTGAGCGCGGGCGTGGCGCGGCCGGGCGACGAGGTGGTGGTGCTGCCCTCGGGCGTCCGCACGCGGATCGCCGGTGTGGACACCCCGGGCGGCGAGCTGCCCGAGGCCGTCACCGGCCGGTCGGTGACACTGCGGCTGGCCGACGAGGTCGACGTCACGCGCGGCGACGTGATCGCCGCGGCATCCGACGCTCCGGATGCGGTCACCGAGGCCGAGGCGATGCTGTGCTGGCTGGCGGAAGTGCCGCTGCGCGGTGGCCAGCGGGTGCTGCTCAAGCACGGATCCGCCACGGTGCAGGCGATCGTCACCCAGCTGCATGGCAGGCTCGACCTCGACGAGCTCAAGCTGCACCCCGCGAGTGCGTTCGACCTCAACGACATCGGCCGCGTCGCGCTGCGGCTGGCCCGCCCGCTCCCGCTCGAGGACTACCGCACCTCCCGCAGCGGCGGCGCGTTCGTGCTCATCGACCCCGTCTCCGGTGGCACCCTGGCCGCCGGGATGGCCCGGGACCCCGGCCGCGCCGGCGGCATCGAGTGGGAGATCTGACCACCGCTCCCCGTGTCACGCTCCCACACCGCACCCGCCGACCGCCGAGATCGTCAGTTCGGTGCGAGATCGTCAACGCGCGCAGACGATCTCGCACCGGAGTCGCGATCTCGTGGTGCCGAGGAGCGACCTACAGACCCACCCGGCCGTCGTCGTCGACCGGGACCTCCGCACCGTCGATCCAGGCGCGGCGGGGGGTGCCGTCGAGGGGTGCGGCGAGCAGGACATGGTCGCGCTCGACCCGCTCGATCTCGGCGGTCGTGGCGAACGAGCGCCCGGCGATGCGCACGCCGATCGGGAGCGCCACGCCGGTGCGGGGAGAGAGCGTGATCGGCACCCCGCCGAGCACGCTCTCGTCGTCGATCTCGACGGCGGTGCGCAGCCGTGAGCCGCTGACGTTGAGCAGGTGCAACAACCGTGAGCCGTCGGAGGCGCGGGTGGTGGTGGAGATCAGGCCGGGCGAGGTCTCGCGTCGGAGCCCCGGGGTGACGCCGAGCCGCGCCAGCGCCGTGGCGAACAGGGCGAGGTCGGCACCGAAGTCGCACCCGAGAACGACGGCGGAGCCGGCCTGACCGCCCGCGCCCTGGGCCGTGGCCAGCACACCGGCGGGCAGACCGGACATCGCCTCGGTCAGCAGCACCTGCGCACCGGGTGCTTCGTAGAGCTGCGTTCGCCCGACGCGCCGCTCGGTGCCGTGCCCCCAGCCCGCAACCTCGACCACCGACGTGAACCGACCGGGCTCGTCGCGGACGTCGCCGACCACCTGGATGCCAAGCGTGTCGGCCAGCACGGTGCAGGGGGTGCCGTCGAGCTCGGTGGTGGGGAGCGATCCGAGCAGCAGCAGCGCGCCGCCGCTGCGCACGTGGGTGGCAAGCCGCTCCTGCACCGCACGGTCGCAGGCGATCGGCGACCCGAGCACCACCAGATGCGGCCACGGGTCCGGACCAGGCTCGCGCTGCAGGTCGATCGCGCCGTACCGATAGCCGAGCGTGAGCAGCACGCGTCCGAGCAGTCCGCGCGGCCCGGCTCCGCGGCCGTACTCGAGCTCGCCCACGCCGTCATCGGCATCGCCCGGTGCCCGGTACTCGGTGAGGTAGTCGTCGAGGATCATGCCGATCGCGACGTCGTCGTGCTCCTCGACCGAGTCGGCGAGCCAACGCTCCAGCCGAGCCGTCAGGCGAAGAGCCTCGGCCGTGGACGCGTAGGTGGTGCCGGGCTGTCCCTCCGGATCCACCGGCGCCGAGAACCCGTGCCGCTCGCCGGTGATCGCGAACCGGCTGGTGCCGTCCACGCGGGGCGGGTCTGCTACGAAGTTCGTGCCGCCCGCGAACAGGTAGTAGTTGAGGAGGCGGTGACCTTGCGCAAGTGACAGCCGGGTCTTGAGGATGACCGCGCTGGGGTCGACCTCGTTGAAGAGGTCGTCGCCATAGTCGCCGCGCCCGGCCTCGAACTCCAGGGTCATGCCCGGCTGATCCGGCGCCGCCGCGGTCATGAAGGCGTTCATGAGGTGCAGGTCGGCTGCGGTGCGCAGCGTGAGGTCACCCAGGTAGTGGTCGGAGCCGGCGGCCATCTGGGGCCGCCCCGCGTACGTCTCGACCACCTGCGAGAGCCCGATCGGGAACGAGGCGCCGGAGCCGCCCGTGGTGCCGTGGATGTTCACGACGAACGGGACACCTCCCATGCCGGCCTCCGCTGCCATCCGGGACAGCGCGGTGGCGTACCGGCCGAACTGCGAGCGGAAGAACCGCCCGAGGTCCAGGCGCAACGGGCGGGTCCACTCGGGCGCAGGCGAGCGCACCACTTCGGCGAAGCCGCGCGTCAACGACAGGCCCGGGTACCGATCCGCCACCGCGGCGCCGTACCGGTCCGCGAGCCACGCCGCCAGCTCGGCGCACGCCCGGTCGGTGAGCTGCGGGGTGTTGGAGACCCAGGCGAGCATCCCGATCTCGTTGTCGAGCTGCACCGCGATGACCGGACCGCCGTGGGGCGCCATCCGTGAGGCGACCACCTCACCGAGCTCGCGGTACCACCGCTCGACCTCCGCGAGGTAGGCGGGTGCGAGGTAGTCGAGGTCGGCTGAGAGCCCCGGCCGCCCCTCCCAGCCGATCGGCAGCGACTCCGGGTGCTCGTGCCTGATCCGGTCCGGGACGCCCTCGCCGGCCATCTCGGCCATGATGAACGGCCCAGGGCGCAGCAGCACCCGCAGCCTCATCTGAGCCGCGAGGTCCAGGAACGCACCGAGATCCAGCGTGGGGTCGGTCCGTCCCGTGAGATCGATCGTCCCATCGCCGCGTTCGTGCACCACCCATGGGATGTAGGTGGCCACGGTGTCGGCACCGGCGTCCTTGAGCAGCTGCAGCCGACCCGCCCAGTCCTCGCGTCGCAGCCGGAAATAGTGGATCTCGCCGGCTCGGACAAGCCTCGGCCGCGCGTCGACGAGCACCTCTCGTCCACGCAGTCGCACGTCGGTCACTGGTCCTCCAGGTCGGGTCTGGGGCTTGCCAAAGTAACCTAGTGTGCACTAGGTATGTTACTGGCCGCACCTTCCGACCCGAGGACGACGATGACTTCCAGGTTCACCGTGGGCACCCGCGAGGGCGTCTGGGCCGACGTGCAGCCGCACGGCGGACTCGCGTGGTTGAACTGGGGAACCACGCGGCTGAACATGTACGCCGCGAACGCCCTCGAGACCCCGCTGGCCACGCCGTGGCTGCGGCTGCGGGAGGGCGAGGCGGTCACGGCCGTGCACCCGCTGCTGGGACCGGCGTCCGGATCGCGCGTCAGCGCCGCCGAGGGCCGGCTCGTGGTCAGCGGCGAGTGGGCCGGCGTCGGCTATCAGGCGCGCCTCGAACTGGCCGAGACCACGTGGGCCTGGGTCATCGAGCTCAGCGGCTCCGGCACCGTGGACGTGGTCGCCGTGCAGGACGTGGCGCTCGCGCCGCCGTGGCTGGTGCGGATGAACGAGCACTACGGCGCGCAGTACATCGACGTCACGCCGCTGACCCACCCCGAGGCGGGGACCGCGGTCGCGGTGCGTCAGAACCAGAACTTCGAGGGCACCAACCCCTGGTTGGTGATGGCGGCGACCGATCCCGTGGTGGGCTACGCCACGGATCTGCTCGATCTCGCCGGGCTGTCGCTGCGCACCGGGCAGGTCCCGGAGGGCCTGTTCGTACCGACGCTGCCCTCACGTCGTCTGCAGCACGAGCACACACTCGTCGCGCTGCAGACTGCGGCGGCCGAGCTGCAGCGGAGCACCCCGCACCGGCTCGCCGTCGTCGGTCTCGTCGTCGCCGACCATCCTGAGGCGACGACGCAGACCGACCTCAGCCACGCCGATGAGGCGCTCACCTGGGCACGCACGCTCATCGAGCAACCGGGACCGGCCGCCGTCGGGCACGAGACCGTGCCGACCCTGTTCGCGCCCGCCGCGATGCTCGCCGCCCGGGACGTCGGCGAGCCGCCCCGGCTCGGCGAGGCCACCTACACCGAGCACGACGACGACGGCGTGCTCGCGTATTTCCTCGGCAGTGCCGAGCACGTGGTGACGCGCCGCAAGGAACTCGGGCTGGTGCGCCCGCACGCGCACCTGCTGCGCACGGGTGGCCGGTGGCTGCCCGAGGAGTCGGTGCTCACCACGACCGCCACGATGGGCGGCCAGCTCGCCTCCTACCTCACGCAGGGTCACGTCTCGAAGGACCGCCTGCTCTCGATCGGCCGGGGATACCTCGGCCATCACCGCGCCGCGGGATTGCGTGCGTTCGTGGAGGTCGACGGCGTCTGGCACCTTCTCGACACCCCCTCGCTCTGGTCGATCACACCGGGCGCTGTCCGCTGGACCTATGTCACCCACACTCATGAGATCGAGGTGACGACGGCGGCGCCCACCGATGCTCAGTTGGTCACCGTGGACGTCTCGGTCACCTCAGGTGGGCCGGTGCGGGTGCTGTTCGCGCTCAACCTCGCGCTCGACGGCGACGACGGCCTCGATGGCGCACTGCCAGTCCGGTCCGACGACGGCGTCACCACCGTGCTCACCCCGCCGCCCGGCGCGATGCTCGCCGAGCGCCGCCCAGGCGGTGCGCTCGTGATCGAGCGCACCGGCGCAGCGGCACAGGTGCCCCTGGGTGACGACGCACCGTTGTTCGCCGACGGGCGCTCGCGCGCGCTGCCGTGGGTGACGGTGTCCACCGAGCCGACCGCGAGCGCGGGGTTGACGCTGTCCGCCACCTTGGTGCCTGAGCCGAGCGATGTGGGCCCCGCGGACTTCTGGGACACGATCCTGGGTGACCTCGACATCGACGTCCACAGCGATGGGGCAGGCGAGCGTGTGTCCCGGCTCCTGCACGTGCTGCCCTGGTTCGCCAACAATGCGCTCACGCACTACCTGTCGCCGCGCGGCATCGAGCAGTACACCGGCGGTGGCTGGGGCACGCGGGACGTGTGCCAGGGTCCGGTCGAGATGCTGCTGGCACTGGAGCGGCACAGCGAGCTGCGCGAGCTGCTGCTGCGGGTACTGGCCTCGCAGAGCCCCGAGGGCGGCTGGGGCCAGGCGTTCGAGATCTTCGACATCGATCGCACCTCGCCCAACGGCGATGCCCATGGCGACGTGATCTTCTGGCCGATCCTCGCCGTCGGGCGCTACCTGCTGGCCACAGGCGATGCGAGCATCCTCGACGAGGTGGCCCCGTTCTACACCGGCGGTGAGGACGCCGGTGAGGCGACAGTGGCCGAGCACCTGAGCCGCGCCGTCGAGCTCGCCGCTTCGCTGGTGGTGCCGGGCACCCACCTGACCGCGTACGGGCATGGCGATTGGAACGACTCGCTGCAGCCGGCGAACCCGGCGATGAAGGAGGGGATGACCTCCTCCTGGACCGTCACCCTGCACCACCAAGCCCTCGAGACGCTGGCAGCTGGGCTCGAGCAGGTCGGCGCGGCGGGCGAGCCCCTCGCCGCGGAGCGGCTGCGGGCCGAAGCTGCGAGTATCCGCGACGAGTTCGCCGAGCACCTGATCCCCGACGGCGTGCTCGCCGGCTACGGGATGCTGCACCCCGGGGACGACGCCTTCACCTACCTGCTGCACCCCCGCGACACCGAGACCGGGCTGACGTACTCGATCCTGCCGATGATCCACGCGATCATCGACGAGTTGCTCACGCCCGCGCAGGCCGCGGCGCACGCGGACCTCATCGCCGACCAGCTCGTGATGCCCGACGGCGCGCACCTGTTCGACCGTCCGCCGGAGTACCGCGGTGGGCCGATGGTGCACTTCCAGCGCGCTGAGAGCGCAAGCTTCTTCGGCCGTGAGATCGGCACGATGTACACGCACGCGCACCTGCGCTATGCCGAGGCGATGGCGAAGCTCGGCCGCGGCGCCGACCTGCTGCACGCACTCGACCTGATCAACCCGGTCGACACGCACGCCGCTGCGGGCAACGCGCGACGCCGCCAGGCCACGACGTACTTCTCCTCCAGCGACGCGGTGGTGCCGGACAGATACGCCGCGATCGAGGGCTGGGACGACGTGCGATCCGGGGAGATCGAGGTCGAGGGCGGGTGGCGCGTCTACTCCTCCGGCCCCGGGATCGCCCTGCGGATCGTGGTGGAGTGCCTGCTCGGGGTGCAGCGGCGCGGCGACGCGCTCGTGCTCGACCCGGTGCTGGTCGCCGGGCTGGACGGGCTACAGGTGACGCTGCCGATCTGGGGTGCGCGGACGTGTCTGCGGTTCCGGATCGGTGAGCGTGGTTACGGGCCCGCGCGCGTCAGCATCGACGGCGCCGAGCTGCCGATCGAGCGCGTGGCGCACCGCTACCGCGAGGGCGGCGTACGGATTGCGCGGACAGAGTTGGAGCCGAGGCTGTTCGATGGGGTCGTGATCGAGGTCGACGTTCCCTGAGGAAGGTCCGCGACCACCCGGTCGCGGGCAGCATGTGACGCACGAGGAGGTGCCTGATGAGACGACGCAGAGGAAGGCTGAGGGCGGCGGCCGCGCTGCTCACCGCGAGCCTGGGGCTGTCGGCATGCGCCACGATCGGGATCACGGAGGTCCCCGAGGCCCCCGACGGCATGATCGACGTGCTGCGGCTGCCGGCCGAGGCCGGCGGGTCGGTGCAGGGTCTGATCAACTACAACTGGCTGAGCCCCAACCCGATCACGTCGACGTGGCTGTACGAGCCACTGATGGTGCGCGACGAGTTCACCTGCGAGGCGATACCGTGGCTCGCCACTGGGTACGAGTGGGAGACACCGTCGCGCCTGCGCATCGACCTACGTGAAGGCGTCACATGGACCGATGGTGAGGCCTTCACCTCCGACGACGTGGCCTTCAACTTCCTCATGGCACAGGAGTACCCGGCGGCGGACCGGCCAGGGATGTGGACCGACCTGTTCGGCGCCCCGGCCGAGAGCGTGGACACCCCTGACGACCACACCGTCGTCGTCGAGTTCACCGGCAACGCCGTGCCGAAGACCGACCAGATCCTGCAGGAGTTCAAGATCCTCCCCGAGCACATCTACTCGGAGGTCGGCGACCCCACCACCTATATCGACACCGACCCGGTCTCGACCGGTCCGTTCGTGCCCGAGGCCTACAACGGCCGCCAGCTGATTCTCGAGCGCAACGAGGACTACTGGAACGCCGACCAGGTGCGGGTGCAACGCCTGATCCTCGAGGGCCAGTACGACGCGAACTCCGGTGCACTCGCACTCCGCAACGGCGCGCTCGACGGCTATCTGGGCGACATCCCGAACCCCGAGCGCTCGGTTGCCCGGAACGGCGTGGAGTACTACTACCCGCCGGGCGGCACCACCGTGCTGGCGATGAACCAGACCCGGCCGGTGACCGGCGATGTCGACTTCCGGCTGGCGATCGCGCACGCGATCGACAAGGAGGCGCTGGCGCTGCGCGCCTCCTTCGGGATCATGACCCCGGGCAGCCAGACGATGCTCAAGCTCCCGGTCCAGCAGGACCAGGTGCCCGACCAGTACCAGGGCGAGGAGTTCGTCGAGTTCGACCCTGACCTCGCCGCGCAGATGCTCGACGAGGCCGGGTACACCATGGGATCCGACGGTTGGCGCACCGATCCGGACGGCAACCCGGTGAGCCTGGTGTTCTCGGTCCAGGCCGGGTGGATGGACTACATCGCGATGGGCGATGTGGTGGTGCGGAGCCTGCAGGCGGTCGGGATCAACGCCAAGATGGTCACGACCGACCCGAACGCGGTGGACTCGATGAAGAAGTCGGGCGAGTACGACATGCTGCTCGACGTCATCGGAGGCGGCTGCCAGCGCGCCCGTGACCTGGGCGGACGGCTGACCACGTCGCAGATCCCTGAGGGCGACACGATCCTGCTCAACATCGCCCGGTACGACAACCCGGAGATCGACGACCTGGTGGCGGAGTGGACCGCCAACACAGACCCGGAGCGTGAGCCGGAATACCTGAGCGAGATCGTGGACGTCTACATGAACGAGATGCCCTACATCGCGCTCCAGTACGCGCCGGCCAGGTTGATCTACCGCGAGGACCACGCGATCGGGTGGCCGAGCGAGGACAACCCGTACCCGACGAACAACATGCTCCGCGTGATCACGAGCCTGCTGCCGCCGGAGGACGCGTCATGAAGTACTACCTCCGCAAGACCGGCTACTTCCTGCTCACGCTGTGGGCGGCGATCACGCTGAACTTCATGATCCCGCGCCTGCAGCCGGGCGACCCTGCCGAGGTCATGGTCACGCAGCTGACCGGGCGCGGCGAGGTGGATCCCGCCCAGGTGCAGGCGATCCGCACGATGCTCGGCTACGGCGACGACAACGTGTTCGTGGCCTACTGGCAGTACCTGCAGCAGATCGCGCAGGGTGACCTCGGGATCTCGTTCACCTACTTCCCGTTCCCGGTGACCGAGGTGATCTGGGCGGCGCTGCCGTGGACGCTGGGGCTCATCGGCATCACCCAAGTGTTGGCGTTCCTCATCGGCACGCTGCTCGGCGCGTTCGCCGCCTGGCGACGCAACTCCCGGTTCGACTCCTTCATCTCGGTGGGGTCGACCTTCATCGGGAACCTGCAGTCGTTCTGGATCGGCATGATCATCCTGTTCGTGTTCGCCTACGAGCTGGGATGGTTCCCGGCCGTGGGCGGCTACGGATACACGACGCCCGGCTGGAACTGGCCGTTCGTGGCCGACGTGGTCTCGCACGCGTTCCTGCCGGCGATGACGCTGATGGTCACCGCACCGATCGGCTTCATCCTCGGCATGCGGAACACCATGGTGCAGGAACTCGGCGGCGACTACATCCGGCTCGCACAGGCTGCCGGCCTGCCGGACAAGAAGGTGGCGCTGGGCTACGCCGCCCGCAACGCACTGCTGCCGACCGTGACGAGCTTCGCGCTCTCGCTCGGCGTGCTGATGAGCGGCTCGATCCTCGTGGAACAGCTCTTCGACTATCCCGGCATGGGGCGGCTGATGGGTGAGGCCACGAGCAACCGCGACTTCCCGCTGATGCAGGCGATCCTGCTGACCACGATCACGATCGTGCTGACGGCCAGTTTCATCGTGGACCTGTTGTACGGAGTCATCGACCCGCGCGCCCGGAAGAGCCGGTGAGGAGGAACCATGTCTGACAACGAGACCTCAGCACCCGCGGGACCACCCCCGGGTCAGATGGCACCGGTCGGCACCCCCGCCGAGACCGAGACCACGAACGCCCCACGGGGTGGCAAGAACCTCCCCGCAGAGGACCGCTGGAACCGTGCGAAGAAGCAGGGCGACGGCGATGCGCCGGCCGAGCACGTCGAGGTCAAGCGGGCAGCACGCTGGTACGAGGTGTTGTGGACGAGCAAGAAGGCGCGCATCGGCATCGTCATGCTGGCGTTCTTCGTGTTCGTCGCCATCTGTGCGCCGCTGCTGACCCCGCACGACCCGAACGACTCGTCGTTCGTGCCGGTGCAGGATCCGAGCGGTGAGCACTGGCTCGGCACGAACACGCTCGGCTTCGACATCTACACGCAGCTGCTCTACGGCACTCGACTGTCACTGGCGATCGGCGTGCTGGGAGGGCTCGGAGTGACGGCGATCGCGTTGCTGATCGGCATGATCTCCGGCTACGCCGAGGGCACGTGGCTCGACGACGTGCTGTCATTCATCACGAACCTGGCCCTCGTGGTGCCCGTGCTGCCGTTGATGATGGTGATCGTCGCGTACTCCGAGACCCGCGGCCTCGGCCTGCTGGTGTTCGTGGTCGCGATCACCGGCTGGGCTGGCCACGCGCGTACCAAACGGGCGCAGATCGTCACGCTGCGCAGCCGTGAGTTCGTCACGGCCGCCAAGTTCGGTGGCGATGGCATGTTCCGAATCGTGTTCCGCGAGATCATGCCGAACATGACCTCGCTGGTGGTCTCAGGCTTCATCGCCGCCTCCACCGCAGCGATCGCCGCCGAGGCCGGGCTGTCCTTCATGGGCTTCGGTGACCCGAACACGGTCTCGTGGGGCCAGATGCTGTTCCAGGCGAACGCCAACGGCGCGCTCGTGCAGGGCCTGTGGGTGTGGCTCCTGGTGCCCGGCGTCTTCCTGGCGCTCATCATCACGGCGTTGAGCTTCGTGAACTTCGGCGTCGACCTGCTGAGCAACGCTCAGCTCCGCGAGGAGGAGAACTGACATGAGCAGCACACCGATCCTGCGGGTCGAGGACCTGAGCGTCCGCTACGAACCTCGACTCGGAACGCCGGTGGACGCCGTCAAGCACGCCTCGCTCACGGTCTCCGAAGGTGAGTTCGTCGGACTCGTGGGCGAGTCAGGCTCCGGCAAGACGACATTCGCCCAGGCCGTGCTCAAGCTGCTGCGCAGGCCCGGCCGGGTCGCAGGCGGTCGCATCTGGTGGGGTGAGGACGACATCACCGACGCCTCCGAGGACGAGCTGCGGCCGAAGCGGTGGCGCGACGTCGCCACCGTGTTCCAGAGCTCGATGAACAGCCTCAACCCGGTGGTGCGGATCGAGCGGGTCTTCACCGATGTCATCACCGCGCACTCCGACCTCGAGGGTGACGCCGTGCACGCGCGCGCCCGCGAGCTGATGGAGATGGTGCAGATCGACGCCTCGTTCCTGCGGATGTACCCGCACGAGTTGTCAGGCGGCATGCGGCAGCGGGTGAACCTGGCGCTCGCACTGGCGCTGCAGCCGCGCTTCGTGCTGTTCGACGAGCCCACCACCGGTCTCGACGTGGTGGTGCAGAAGCAGATCCTCGACGAGATCCGCCGGTTGCAGTCCGAGCTGCAGTTCGGCGCGATTCTCATCAGCCACGACATGGGCACGATCCTCGATTTCTCGGACCGCGTGGCGATCATGCTCGACGGCGAGATCGTCGAAGACGTCGCCACGGCCACGATGCTGCGGGAAGGCCCCCAGCATCCGTACTCGGTGCACCTGCTCGGTTCCTACGGCGAGCTGCTCGGCGAGGAGGTCGAGGGCTACGACGCCGCCGGCCTCAAGGCCGCCGACGAGCGCGAGGAGGAGGTCGCCGAGATCCAGGAGGCGGTCGAGGAGCCGACGATCGTCGAGGTGAAGAGCCTCGCCAAGCGGTTCGAGAAGCGGCACGGTCTCACGGTGGAGCACGTCGACGCCGCCAAGGACGTCTCCTTCACCTTGCGCAAGGGTGAGGTGACCGCGCTCGTCGGTCAGAGCGGCAGTGGCAAGTCGACGATCGCGCGGATCATCACCACGATCGAGACACCCACCTCGGGGCAGGTGCTGTACCACCCCGAGGGCGGCGGCGAGCCGTGGGACATCACTCGCCTCGACCGCAAGCAGCGGCGGGTCTACGGCAACGCGGTGCAGTACGTGTTCCAGGACCCCTACGCCGCGCTCAACCCCGCACTCACGGTGAGCTACCAGCTCTCCCGCCCGCTGCAGAACTACCGCAGCATGAAGAAGCAGGAGGCGCTGGACGCGGCTGCCGAGCTGCTGGAGCAGGTCGGGCTGACACCGGCCGCGGCGTACCTGTCTCGCCTGCCGCACGAGCTGTCGGGTGGGCAACGGCAGCGCGTGGTGATCGCCCGCGCGCTCGCGCCGAACCCGCAGCTGCTCATCGCCGACGAGCCGATCGCGAGCCTCGACGTGTCGATCCGCGCCGAGATCCTCGAGCTGCTGCAGTCGCTGGTGCTGCGGCGAGGTGTCGGGATGCTGTACATCACGCACGACCTGCTCTCGGCGCAGATGCTCGCCGACCACGCGATCGTGCTGCAGCACGGCGAGGTGCAGGAGCAGGGCTCGGCCACCGACGTCATCGAGAACCCGCAGGCCGGGTACACGCGCGAGCTCCTCGACGCGATCCCGAACCCGTTCCAGGACCGCGACGTGGCGTGACTGTCCTCCGCCCAGCCTGCGGTGGTGAGCCACGTCCCACCCATCAGCAGGAGCGGTGAGTGTGGTCCCACCCGCGAGCGGACCGTGGGACTGTGCTCACCACCACCGCGCCGAGGAGACAAGAGGGAGTGATGGCATGGCACTGACGGAGTTGACGGAGTCGGACCACCGGCTTGTCGAGGCGGAGGTGGACGGCTCGATCCGGTGGCTGTGGGATCACGCCACCGCTGACCCGGGCGTGCCGGGGTTCGGGCAGGTGCTCGACCGTGACGACAACCCGGGGGTCACCAGCACGGCGGCGACCGGGTTCGCGCTGGCGGCGTGGTGCGTGGGGCTCGATCGCGGGGTGTTGGATCGGGAGCAGGTGGTCGCCCGCACCCGTGGCGCCCTGCGCGGCCTGCTGCGGCTGCCGCACTCGGGCGGGCTGATGGTGCACTTCGCCGACGCCGTGACGCTGGAGCGGCAGGGCCGCGCCGAGTACTCGACGATCGACACCGTGCTCGCGCTCGACGGCGCCGTGGTCGCCTCGCAGATGCTCGACGATCCTGAGATCAGCGACCTGACCGACACGCTCCTCGCCCGAGTGGACTGGAACGCCGCGGTGCACGAGCGCGACGGCGCCACGCTGTTCCGGATGGCCCGCGTGGACTCGCGCTCCGACGACTACGGCGCGCACGCCGACGCCGACGGCTGGGTCGGCGCCTGGGACATGACGGCGGAGCAGCTCACCATGTATGTGCTCGCCGCGGGGCACCCCGAGGTCGACGGCGAGATCGCCCGAGCCTTGTGGGCCGGCTTCGACCGCCCGGTGGGTTCGTTCGGTGGGCACACGTGCGTCTACGAACCGGGCGGCACGTTGTTCGTCTACCACTTCCCGCTCGCGTTCTGGCCGTTCGGCCACGACCCCCAGGGGTTGGACTGGTGGGCGAACGCCCGCGCGGCGAGCCTGGCGAACGCGGCGTGGTGCGCGTCGGAGGCGGACCGCTACCCCACGTTCGCCGACGGCCTCTGGGGTACAGCCGCCGGCCTCGGCCCGTGGGGCTACACCGTCAACGGTGCGAAGCCCGCGCAGCCACCCTCGCCGCACTGCGAGGGCACGATCCCGCCCGCGTCGCTCATGGGCGCACTGCCGCTGTGCCCCGAAGAGGCGGTGGCCGCGCTGCGGGTGCTCCGCGACCGCCACCCGGGCGCGTGGGACGAGCGCTACGGCCTGGCCGACGGCGTCAACCTCGGCGCCGGCGACGCACCCGCCGACCAGCGCGGGACCGCGCCCGGCACCTGGTACTCCCCCGCACGGTTCGGCCTCAACAAGGGCGTCTCCGCCCTCCTCGGCGCGGCCGCCCTCGGAAGCACACTGGTCTGGGATGCCTTCGGCTCGCACCCGTGGACCGCCCGTGGCCTGAAGGTGCTGGGCCTGCGACAAGCCATACGGTAAGCAGCATGAAGAACCTTCGCACCGCCCGTGTCCTGGTGGCAGCCTTCGTGGGGACAGCGGCGTTGACCGCGTGTTCGGGAGCCACGGAACCGGCCTTGGCGCTCGGCGAGCCGGTGGCCGTCGAGGTCGGCGAGACCAGCATGGAGTTCGCCGTCGACGATGTCCGCGAGGGCACGGTCGAGGACCTGCAGGAGATGGGTGCTGCGGCCACGGGACTCGAGGGCCGGGGCGTCTACTTCGTCACCTACAGCGTCACCCTCGTCTCGGGCGATATCGCCGATGCCGACTCCGCGGAGCTCCCGGTGCCGACCGCGGAGGAATGGGAGCTCGACGGCCCCGGAACCTACGAGCCCCTCACCGTGATCGGTCAGATCGACTGCACCCCGGATGGCAACGCCACCAACGGCGTCGGTCCTGACGCCCCACTGGTGGGTTGTCAGGCCTTCGTCGGCGCTGCCGACTCGCTGCCCGAGACGATCGCCGTCACCGACCTCGGTGAGTGGTCGGTCCCAACTGGTTCCTGAACAGCTCAGCGAACCTCGAGCCCGGCCGATCGAGTAGCTCGGTGTAGGTGCCGTGCTCGACGACGTGCCCTTCGTCGAGCACGTAGATGCGGTCGACCGCACGGAGGGTCCAGGCGCGGTGGGAGACGAGAACCGTGATGCGGTCGGCGCCCTCACTCCTGAGTCGCTCGAGGATCGCCTCCTCGCTCTCGGCGTCGACGGCGGAGGTGGGCTCGTCGAGGACCCACACGGGAGCATCGCGCACCACGACCCGGGCCAGAGCGAGCCGCTGCCACTGCCCGCCGGAGAGCTGGGTGCCCTCCCACTGCTCGCCGAGCTGGGTATCCAGGCCGTCAGGCAGACCGCGCACCAGCGCGGCCAAGCCCGCGAGATGAAGTGCGTGCCAGAGCTGCTCGTCGCCGATCTCGTCGTCGTTGCCGAGCAGGAGGTTCTGCCGCACGGTGAGCTCGTACCGTTCGTACTCCTGCACGAGCACCCCGAACCGGTCAAGCCATGCGCGATCGCCGACATCGGCGGGCCGCACGCCGTCGGCCTCGACGTGACCGCTGTCCGGTTCGATCAGGCCCAACAACGCGCGGACCGCGGTCGTCTTGCCCGCACCGTTCGCTCCGACCAGGGCGATCATCTCGCCGCGCTTCGC
>NZ_JBMDXJ010000466.1:0-5103 GCF_048594945.1 Pseudactinotalea sp.
GCGCGGGCGACGAGACCGTCGGCCACACCGTCGGCGATCACCCGGGTGAGCAGCGAGACGGCGCGGATCGCGTCGTCGTTGCCCGGAATCGGGTAGTCGACCTCGTCGGGGTCGCAGTTGGTGTCGAGGATCGCGACGACGGGGATGTTCAGCTTGCGCGCCTCGGCGACGGCAAGGTGCTCCTTCTTGGTGTCGACAACCCAGACGGCGGAGGGCACCTTGGCCATGTCACGGACGCCGCCCAGGGTGCGGGCGAGCTTGTCGCGCTCACGGCGCTGCATGAGCAGCTCCTTCTTGGTGAACGCGGAGGAAGCGACGTCGTCGAAGTCGACCTCCTCGAGCTCCTTGAGACGCTGCAGACGCTTGTTCACGGTGCCGAAGTTGGTGAGCATGCCGCCCAGCCAGCGCTGGTTGACGTAGGGCATGCCCACGCGGGTGGCCTGCTCCTGCACGGCCTCCTGTGCCTGCTTCTTGGTGCCGACGAACAGGATCGTGCCGCCGTGCGCCACGGTGTCCTTGACGAAGGAGTAGGCGCGGTCGATGTCGGCGAGCGACTTCTGCAGGTCGATGATGTAGATGCCGTTGCGCTCGGTGAAGATGAAGCGCTTCATCTTGGGGTTCCAGCGACGGGTCTGGTGCCCGAAGTGGACGCCGCTCTCGAGGAGCTGGCGCATGGTGACGACGGCCATGGCTCGTCCTTCCGGCGTGGGGCACTGAAGCCCTCACGCTCATCTGGTGCCCGGGCCAACGGATCTCTCCGCGGCGCGGGGCACATACTCGGTTGTCCGGCCCACCGGGTGGCAGGCCTCCTGGTGCTCACGACCGTGCGGCCCCGGGATCACTCCCGGACCTCGCCGTGCGGCCCCGCCATCCGGCGGTGCGTGAGCGCGCGATGTCAGCCGGTTCGCCCGAAGACTCACCGACTGCGATCGCCATACTACCCGACCGGCCACCCTCCCCGACCCGCCCCTGCACTCCACCCACGATCGGGGGCACAAGGGTCGAGGTCATCCAGTACCTTGCCGCAGCGCCTGATTACCGCGAGTCAGGGAGGGGCGGGGGATCGGCAGCGCGGGGGCGCTCGGGTGGGATGGCTGCCAGCAGGCGGCGCGTGTAGTCCTCCTGCGGGTGCGCGAACAGCTCGGCGGCCGGTGCGTGCTCGACCACCCGGCCATGCTGCATCACCAGCACGTCGTGGCTCATCTGCTGCACCACCGCGAGATCGTGCGCGATGAATACGAACGTGAGCCCCAGCTCGCCCTGGAGGCGGCGCAGCAGCTCGAGGACGTGCGCCTGGATCGAGACGTCAAGCGACGCGGTGGACTCGTCGAGGATCACCAGCTCGGGCTCGAGTGCGAGCGCGCGGGCGATCGAGACACGCTGCCGCTGCCCGCCGGAGAGCTCGTGCGGGTAGCGCTGCGCGAAGTGCTCAGGCAGGTCGACCAGCTCCAGCAGCTCGGCGATCCGCTCATCTCGGCCGCGGCCGTCGCTCGGCAGCCCGTGCACCCGCAACGGCTCGGCGATGCTCTCCCCCGCACGCATCCGTGGGTCGAGCGAGGAGAACGGATCCTGGAACACCATCGCGATCCGACGGCGCAGGTCGTTCGAGGCGCCGCGCAGCACGTCCTCGCCACCCAGGCCCACCGAGCCGCCGGCGGGCTTGACGAGACCGGTGAGCACGTTCGCGATCGTGGACTTGCCCGACCCCGACTCCCCCACGATCCCGAGGGTTCGGCCGCGTCGCACGTCGAACGAGACGTCGTCGACCGCGTGCACGATGCCGCGCCCGGCGGCCGACGTGACGGGAAACGTCACGTCGAGCTCAGAGACCTGCAGCAGCACCGCCTCGTCCTCGGTGACCGGCGGCGGCGCACTCGCACCGAGACGCGGCCGGGCCGCGAGCAGCTCCCGCGTGTACGGGTGCTGCGGTGCGTCCATCAGCTCGACCACCCCGCGGTGCTCAACCGCCTCCCCGTGCCGCAGCACCAGCACGTCGTCGGCGACCTGGCCGATCACGCCGAGGTCATGACTGATCCAGACGACGGCGGTACCCCTGTCCCGCTGCAAGGTGCGGACCAGCTGGATGATCTGGGCCTGCGTGGTGACGTCGAGGGCGGTGGTCGGCTCGTCGGCGATCAGCAACGCCGGGTCGCACGCGAGCGCGATCGCGATCATCACGCGCTGCCGCTGCCCACCCGAGAGCTGGTGCGGGTAGGCGTGCATGCGCTGGGCTGGATCGGGCAGCCCGACCGCCTCGAGCAGCTCGACCGCACGGCCTGTGGCAGCGCGCCGCGTCATGCTGCGGTGAGCCTCGAGCGACTCGGTGATCTGTCGCTCCAGCGTGAGCAACGGGTTGAGCGAGGTGGTCGGATCCTGGAACACGAATCCGACCCGGTCGCCATGCACCCGCCTCAACGTGCGTGGGCGCGCGCCGACGAGCTCGACGTCACCAGCCAGCACGCTGGACCCCTCGACCCGGGCGCCCGGAGCATCGAGCAGCCCCGTGGCTGCGAGCACCGTCATCGACTTGCCGGACCCGGATTCGCCCACGATGCCGAGCGTGCCCTCGGGCTCGACCTCGAAACTCAGACCCCGCACGATCTCGCGCGGGCCGATCGCGACCCGGAGGTCGGCGACCTGCAGCACCGGTGCATTCATCGCTTCTTCCTCGCCTCGATCAGCGTGCGTTGCTTGGGATCGAGGACGTCGCGGAGTCCGTCGCCGAGCAGGTTGAACGCGAGCACGGTCACGAAGATCGCGGCACCCGGGAACACGCTCATCCACCACGCCTGCCCGAGGAAGCCCTGCGCGTTGGCGAGCATGCCGCCCCAGGAGGGGTTGGGCGGTTGGATCCCGAGCCCGAGGAAGGACAGCGCCGCCTCGGACAGGATCGCGAACGCCAGCGACAGCGAGGTCTGCACGATCAGCGGCCCCGTGATGTTCGGCAGCACGTGCCGGCCCAGGATCGTCAGGCCCGGCGTGCCCATCGTGCGGGAGACCTGCACGTACGGCTCGTGCCGGACCGACAGCGTGCTGGCACGCGCTACCCGGGCGAAGATCGGGGTGTAGACGATCCCGATCGCGAGCATCGTGGTCGCCATCCCCGGCTGCAGGATCGCCACGATCGCGAGCGCCAGCAGCAGCACCGGGAACGCGAACATCACATCGACCATCCGCATCAGCACGGTGTCGAGGAAGCCGCCGACGTATCCGGACACCACCCCGATCGTCACGCCCACCACGAACGCGAACGCCACCGATACCAGCGCCACCTGCAGCGACGCGCGCGCCGCGATCATCACGCGCGAGAGGATGTCGCGGCCGAGATCGTCGGTCCCGAACCAGTGCGCGCCGCTCGGTGCCTGCAAGGCGCGACTGACGTCGACCGCGTTCACCCCGTACGGCGTGATCCACGGCGCCAGCAGCGCGACCAGGAGCACCACCAGCAGAACCACGGCGCTGATCACCGTCACGGGGTTGCTGGCCAGCAGCCGGACTGCTCCCATCCGTGCCGGCTCAGCCGGCCCCGAAGGCGAGTCCACGAGCGGATCCGGTGCTGCGCCGTCGACCATGAGGTCGTCTCGATCGCTCATGACAGCCGGATCCTCGGGTCGACAGCCGCGTACAACACGTCCACCACGAGGTTGACGAGCAGGAACATCACGGCGATCAGCAGCACCGATCCCTGGATGAGGGAGTAGTCGCGCGCCGCGACCGCGTCGTACACCAACCGGCCCAGCCCCGGCCAGGCGAACACCACCTCCACCACGATGACGCCACCCAGGATGCTCGCGAACTGGATGCCCGCGATCGTCAGCACCGGCACGAGCGCATTGCGCAGGATGTGCCGCCGCACCACCACCCCGCCGGAGAGGCCCTTGGAGCGAGCCGTGCGGATGTAGGACATCGCGGTCACCTCGAGCACGGCGCTGCGGATGTAGCGGGTCATGATCGCGGCGGCGACCAGCCCGACCGTCAAGCCAGGCAGGATCACGCGCCGCGCCCAGCCTCCGACGTCGTCCGTGAACGCGACGTACCCGCTCGAGGGCAGCAGCCCCCAGGTCGAGGCGAACAGCAGGATCAGCAGCATGCCCATCCAGAAGTCCGGGATCGAGACGCCGAACTGGCTGGTGATCCGGATGATCGCGTCCGAGAGACGCCCCTCGCGCAAGGCCGACCACACCCCGGCGGGGATCGAGATCAGCAGCGCGATCAGCAGCCCGACGATCGCGAGCGAGATCGTGGCCGGCAGCCGTTCGAGCAGCAGCAGCGTCACAGGCTCTCCGCTGCGAAAACTGACGCCGAGGTTGCCGGTGAGGGCGTTGCCGATGTAGTTGACGAACTGCTCGTGCAGCGGCCGGTCCAGACCCGAGGCCGCCATCAACGCGTCGTAGGCCTCCTGCGTGTAGCGGGTGCCGAGGGCGAGCCGGATCGGGTCGCCCGGGACCGCCTGCACCAGGAAGAACACCAGCACCAGCACCCCGAAGAGCACCACCGCCGAGTAGAGCAGCCGGAACCCCAGGAACGCGATGACCTGGCCGGGTGCGACGCGCACGTGGACCTACCTCAGCCTGGCAGCGTGGCGGCGGCGAACCGGATCGCCCGATCGGCCCGCGCCTCGTAGCCGCCGAGGTCCGGGGACCAGGTCTGGATCACCGAGGGGTTGTAGAGGTAGATGTAG
Source organism: Pseudactinotalea sp. (assembly GCF_048594945.1). Lineage (NCBI taxonomy): Bacteria > Bacillati > Actinomycetota > Actinomycetes > Micrococcales > Cellulomonadaceae > Pseudactinotalea > Pseudactinotalea sp. The sequence continues at coordinate 4,682 of NZ_JBMDXJ010000466.1, forward strand.
CTGCACTCGTCGGCGATGATCGTGGCCGCGTCGGTGTAGAGCTGCTTGCGGGCGTCCTGGTCGGTCTCGACCCGGCCCGCGTCGAGCAGGTCGTCGACCTCGGCGTTCGCGTACCCCTGGGCATTGCTCCCGCCCTCGCTGTGGTGCTGCGAGTAGTAGAAGTCGTCGGGGTCGATGTTGCCCAGCCAGCCCATCATCAGCATGTCGAAGTTGCCGGAGTTCTGCTCGTCGAGCCAGGTGGAGAAGTCCGGCTGCCGGATCTCGACCGTGATGCCGATCTCCGCGAGGTTCGAAGCGAGGATCTGCGCGGCCGTGACCGTCTCGGGGTAGTCGCTCGTGGCGAGCATGTCGAGCGTGCCGCCCGTGAACCCGGCGTCGTCGAGCAGCTGCTGCGCCTGGGCGAGGTCCAGCGAGTAGCTGCT
>NZ_JBMDXJ010000467.1:0-8876 GCF_048594945.1 Pseudactinotalea sp.
GAGCGAGCGCGGCCGGGTACGACTGCGTGAAGCGGACGTTCTGCACCGCGCCCACGATCTCGCCGTTCTCCACGAGCCACAGCCCGTTGCGAGTCAGCCCGGTCATCGTCACCTGCCGCGGGTCGAGCGCCCGGGTGTACCAGAGGTCCGAGACCAGCAGCGCGCGCGAGGAGCCGGTCACGCCGGTGAGCAGTGGCGCGGCCGTGGGCGCCACGGGACCGGCGGCAACCGGGGCGGCGCCGACAGCGGCCGCCGGCCCCGGTTCGATGCCCAGTTGCGCAGCGACCGGGATGCCGTACCCGAAGCCGTGCCCGGTCGACGTGCTGCCTGACTCGGCCGCGGTGCGCCGGTCGTGCGCGATCAGCACGCTCCGGCCGGCGTCGACGAACGTCTGCCGCTGCTTCGGGGTGCCCTCGGCATCGACCGTGAATCCCCAGCCGGGCCCGTTGTCGACCATCGTGATCGACGGGTCGAACTGCTCCGCGCCGAGCTCCACGAAGGACGCGCCGTCGAGCGCCATGCGCCCGTTGAAGCCGTACAGGGCGAGCGTCGAGATGATGTTCGCGGCAGCCGCGGGCTCGAGGATCACCTCGTAGCGCCCCGGCGGCAGCTCGATGGCGTCAGCCCCGGCGCGTGCCTTCGCGGCCGCGAGCACACCGGCGGCGTGCGGGTCGAGATCGGCGTGGCGATGCACCCTGCTACGGACCACACCATCGGAGCCGTTGCTGCTGGCGATCGCATCGATCGCAGCCGCACCGCTGCGCATCGACGCCGCCTGGCCACCGCTCGTGGCCACGCCGGACTCCGAGAGGTACGCCTTCACATAGCCTGATGCGCTGAGGCCGTCGGCACCGTCGATGAAGGCGGCGACGGCGTCGGCGCGCTCCGCCGGCGTCGAGCCTGACTGCTCCTGCTCGGGAGCGACATCGGCAGCGGCGGCGACGCCCGCCCAGCGCGGGTCGAGCGGCGCGAGCGCCACCGAGCCGGCCACCCGGTCAGCGATGGCATCGATCGCCGCGCCGTCATCGGCCCCGGCCAGGCCGGTGCGCAGCGTCAGCGTGCGGCCGTCGAGGTGCGTGGTCACGGTGGCCGACCAGGCGTCGTCGGCCACGTTCTGGTGGATCGCGTTGTCAGCGAAGCGGGTCAGGTGGTCCTCGCTGCGCTCGACCTGAGCGACCACCTCGGCGCCGGGCAGGCGTGTGGTGACGGCCTGGACCGTGCGGGCGGCGACGTCGGCGACAACACGCATGCCTTCTGGTCGCGCACGGACGCTCGCTCCGGTCCTCGCTCCGCTCCGGTCCTCACTCCCGGGTGCACTCCTCATGCCTTCACCCCCACGCGGACGTCCGTGAACCGGGCGGGCGCGGCGGGATGGGCGGTGTGCCCGACCTGGCCGGGCTGTCCCTTGCCACAGTTCGCGAGCCCCCAGTTCACGATCTCCGAGGACAGCATGTCCATCGACTGCCAGAACCGTGGTCCGATGCCTGTGTAGGTGGGGTTCTTGAGCATGCGGCCCTTCTTGCCGTTCTTGATCTCGTAGCCGACCTCGCAGCCGAACTGGAAGTTGAGCCGCCGGTCGTCGATCGACCAGGAGCGGTTGGTCTCCATGTACACGCCGTCGTCGGTGGCGGCGATGATCTCCTCGAGCGTGTGCGGGCCGGGCTCGAGGCCCACGTTGGTCATCCGCACCATCGGCAGCCGCCGCCAGCCGTCGGAGCGGACGCTGCCCGCGTAGTCCAGGCCGGCCGCCGAGGCGGAGTCGCGCCCGGCGAGCACGCCCACCCAGGTACCGCGGTCCACGGCGAGCCGCTTGGCAGCCGCGGTGCCCTCGTCGTCGTACCCGAACGAGCCGAGCGCGCCCTCGATGGTCGGGTCGATCGCGATCGTCATGAGGTCGGAGCCGTACCGCAACGACCCAAGCTGGGCCAGGTCGAGCCAGGACCGGCCGGCATACGCGGCCTCCCAGCCGAGGATCCGGTCGAGCTCGATCGCGTGGCCCACGGACTCGTGGATCTGCAGCGCTACCTGGCTGCCGTCGAGGATCAGGTCGGTCACGCCGGAGGGGCACTCCGGCGCGGTGAGCAGCTCGCGCGCCTCCTCTGCCACCCGCGGCGCGTTGCCGACCAGATCCATCGACTCGATGAGCTCCCAGCCGCAGGTCCCGAGCTGGCCACCCATGCTGTTGGGGTAGGAACGGCGCTGCGTCTCGCCGTCACCGACCGTGGTCGCCTCGATGCCGCCGCCGGCCTCGCGGATGCGCTGATCGATGCGGTGCCCCTCGCTGGAGACGAACCACTTGCTCGTGTCCCAGAACGTCAGCTCCCCGAGCGCCACGTCGGCGCCGTGCTCGCGCATCGCCTGCGTCGCGCCGACCAGCAGGTCGGCCTTGTCCGACTCGCTCACGCTCGCCGGATCGATCTCGACGGCGTTGCTCCAGCTGGCCTGGACCGGCTCGCTGGTGACCATGCTCGCCGAGCGCATCGGGACCTGTGCACTGGCCGCCGCGATCTCCGCGGCGCGCTCACCCGCGAGGCGAGCACCGCCGTCCAGATCTGAGGTGGAGAAGAAACCCCACGAGGATCCGACCAACGCACGGACCCCGATCCCGAGGTCCGCCGAGCGGGACATGTCGGCGATGTCGCCGTTGCGGGCGAGCATCCGCTCGGCGCTGCGGGACATCAGGCGGGCATCGGCGTAGGACGCACCGGCGGCGAGCGCGGCCTCGACCGCGGCGGTGGCAGTGTCGAACTCAGTCACCGTTCGACCGTACTACCACCGGCACCACACTCCGGGGCCGGCGCCAACACGGCAATGTCCCACCGAGACCGCTCGCGACTGCGAGACTGGCAGCGTGTCGTCACGACGAGTCCTGGTCACTGGCGCCACCGGCTTCATCGGCCGGCGGCTCGTGCCGGCGGTGCTCGACGCAGGTCACGAGGTACGGGCCATGACGCGCCGTCCGCAGGACTACGAGGGACCCGGCGAGGCGGTGGGCGCCGACGTGGCCGACCCTGGCAGCCTCGCGTCCGCACTGCAGGGAGTCGACGTGGCTGTCTACCTCGTGCACTCCCTCGACCGCCCGGACTTCGAGGCCGCAGATCAGGCTGCCGCGCTGGGATTCGGTACCGCAGCAGCGCGAGCCGGGGTTCAGCAGATCGTGTATCTCGGAGGGCTCGGGCCGCAGGGCTCCACGCTGTCGGCGCACCTGCGCAGCCGGCGGAGAGCCGAGAGCCTGCTCGGGCAGGCCGGAGTGCCGGTGACGGTGCTGCGGGCGGCCGTCGTGGTCGGCCACGGTGGCATCTCCTGGGAGCTGACGCGGCAGCTGGTCAAGAACCTGCCCGCCATGGTGGTGCCGAAGTGGGCGACCACGCGGACCCAGCCGATCGCGATCGACGACATCATCGCCTACCTGGTCGGAGTGATCGGCCGATCCGAGACGTTCGGGGAGATCTACGAGGTGGGCGGGCCCGAAGCGCTGACCTACCTGACGATGCTGCAGGTCGCGTCCGAGCAGATGACCGGCAGGCGAACCCCGATCATGCCGGTGCCGGTGCTCACCCCACGGCTGTCCTCGTACTGGCTCGCACTGGTGACCGATGTCGACGTCACCACCGGGCGGCACCTGATCGACTCGATGGACATCGAGGCGGTCGTCACGGACGACCGCATCCGGGACGTCGTCCCGTTGACACCGACGCCCTATCCCGTGGCCGTGCGACGCGCCCTCGCTGAGCGTGGTGGGTCCTGAACTCGATCAGCCGAGGACCGCGGGCAGGGCGACCAGCATCACGCTCGCCCAGATCAGGTGGATCACGATCGGGGCAAGCACGCCTCCGGTCACGCGGCGCTGCCATCCCGCCACGAGCGCGAGCAGTACCGCCGCGAGCACCAGCATCGGGTTGCCCGACGCCGCCACCACAGCGACGTTGACGATCGTGGTGAGGAGGATCGGGTGGCGCGGGGCAGCGTCGTAGAGCGCGCCACGGAAGAACACCTCCTCGGCCATGCCGTTGACCAGCGTGATCACCAGGACCAGAGCGATCGAGCCGTGCTGCGCGAAGCCGATGACGTCGCGCACGTGCTCCTGCAGCACCGGCACCGCGCGTACGAGGAAGGCGCCGAGCACGAAGACCGCGGCCAGCGCCAGGCCCAGCAGCACGCCTGCGAGCACCGGGCGGCATCCCGTACGCGCCGACCGCCCGAGGCGTACCGGCCCGGAGGCGAGCGCTCCGATCACCCAGACCGCGGCGAGCGCGAGAGTGGCCGGGTAGAACAGCGCGTCACCAGGCGCGATCCGGAGGGACACAGCCAGCACCGCTGCCCCGACGAGCATGGTGATCAGGCACGCCAGCCGACGGCGTCTCAGCGGATCGGGGCCGTCGCTCACCCGCCCGACGGTACCGAGCCGGCGGCACTCTGACCGACGTACGGCCGCACGGCCAGCGCGCCGCGCGCACACTGCTCCGGCGCGGCCCGGAGGAGACCGTGGGCGGTGATTGACTGCTGCTCGTGACCGAGCAGATCATCTCCGGGGCGATCCACTACGCCCGCGTCCACCCCGACCAGTGGCGACACCGGCTGCAGATGCTGCAGGCGATGGGCGCCGACAGCGTCGAGACCTATGTGCCGTGGAACCTGCACGAGCCGCGCCCGGGTGAGCACACGTTCGCGGGGATCGCCGACCTCGGCGGGTTCCTCGACCTCGCACACGACCTCGGGCTGCGCGCCATCGTGCGCCCCGGGCCGTACATCTGCGCGGAGTGGGACAACGGTGGGCTGCCGTCGTGGCTGACCGGCCGGCCGGGAATCGCGATCCGCACCCGCGACCCGCACTACCTCGCTGCCGTGGATGCATGGTTCGACGTGCTGATCCCGGTGATCGCAGCACGGCAGGTCACCCGCGGCGGACCCGTGAGCATGGTGCAGGTCGAGAACGAGTACGGCTCCTACGGCAGCGACATCGTCTACCTCGAGCACCTGCGCGACGGGCTGGCAGCTCGCGGCATCGACGTGCCGCTGTTCACGTCCGACGGGCCTGAGGACCACATGCTGACGGGCGGCACGATCCCCGGGGTGTGGGCCACCGTGAACTTCGGTTCCCGCGGCAGCGAGGCGTTCGCGACGCTGCGGCGGCACCGCCCGGACGACGCGCCGTTCTGCATGGAGTTCTGGAACGGCTGGTTCGACCACTGGGGCGCGCCGCATCACGTGCGCTCGGCCGAGGACGCGACCGCGGCCCTGGAGGAGATCCTCGACGCCGGCGGGTCGGTCAATGTCTACATGGCACATGGCGGCACGAGCTTCGGCACCACCGCGGGCGCCAACAACCACGGCGCGTACACGCCCACGATCACGTCCTACGACTATGACGCCCCGATCGACGAGGCCGGGCGCCCCACACCCAAGTTCTGGGCGTATCGCGAGGCGATCGCCCGACGGCGGCCGGTCACCCACGAGGTCCCGGCCCCGTACCCGGTGCTCACCTCGGGCGAGGTGACGCTCACGCGGGCGCTGCCGCTGGGGGCCGTGCTGGATGGCCTGCCCGTGGTCGAGAGCGGGCACGCGCCGACGTTCGAGGAGCTCGGGCTCGACCACGGGGTCGTTCGGTACCGGGCACACGTGCGCGGGCCACGGCAGGAGTACCCGCTGACGCTCCCGGGCCTGGCTGACCGCGCCCACGTCTATGCCGACGGCCGGCTGCTCGGCGTGCTGGAGCGTGGCGCCGAGGGCGGGCTGCCGTTGGCGATCCCGGCCTCGGGTGTGGACCTCGAGGTCGTGGTCGAGTCGATGGGGCGCGTCAACTACGGCCCGTGGCTCGGCGAGCGCAAGGGCCTGGTGGGTGGCGTGCTGCACGAGCGGCAGCACGTGCACGGGTTCGCCAGCGCCGCGTTGCCGCTGACGACGCTCCCCGAGCTCGACTGGGCTGCCGCGGGCCCGGCGGACTCCGTGGACGGGGCCGCGTTCCACTCGGGCACCTTCGCCGCCGACGGCCCTGCCGACGCCTTCCTCACCCTCCCCGGCTGGGCCAAGGGCTACGTGTGGGTCAACGGCTTCGCGCTCGGCCGGTACTGGGACAACGGCCCGCAGCGCACCCTGTACGTGCCCGCACCCGTGCTACGTGCAGGCGAGAACGAGATCGTGGTGCTCGAGCTCGACGCGCGTCCGGAGCTGCCCGTGGTGGCGTTCGTCGACGACCTCGACCTCGGCGAGTCCGAGGCTGCCCCGCTCTAGCACCTCCTGCTCGGCATGCGTGCTCTCCGGTCAGAACCACCTGTTCGGCAGAGCAGACGGGCACGCAAACGGCGTCAGGGAGCCTTGATGTCCGGGCAGGGGGTGTCGATATCCGGGCGGGGGCCGATCTCGACGCACACCGCCTCGCGCAGCAACGCCCGCGGGCCGTGCTCGCCGGCACACTCGGCGATCGCGCGGTCCAGGTGGTCGGCGCCGATCACCACGGGGTGGCCGGGCTGGCCGTCGTGGACCGCCCGTGCCAGGCCCGTGCGGAGCGGACCGGCGATCGCCGCGACCACGGTCGCCACGTCCACGGCCGCCAGGTCCGGCACGTCCACCGGGATGATCACGACGGCGTCGCTCGCGTCGCGATCGACGGTGCCCAAGGCGGTGCGCAGGCTCGCGCCGAGGCCCTCGCTCCAGTCCGAGACCGGCACTGCGGTGGCGTCGCCGGGCAGCGTCGCCGCGACCTCGGCGCCCGAGGCGCCGACGGTCACCAGAACCGGGTCGCAACCGGCCACGTGCAGCACCGTCGCGGCACGCGCCGCCCAGCTCTGACCGTACTGGGTGACCAACAGCCCTTTGGGCATGCCCATCCGCACCCCGGCGCCTGCGGCGAGCACGATCCCGGTGAGCCGGCGGGACTCAGCCATCGTCCCGGTCCTCGTGCAGCGGACCACTCAGCTCCGAGAGCGGCTGCCCACTGCCCCCGCCCGCCACTGCGACGACCTCGGCCAGGATCGACATCGCACTCTCGCGCGGGCTGCGGCCACCGAGGTCGAGACCTACGGGAGAGCGGAGAGTCCTGAGGGCTTCCTCGGCCAGCCCGCGCTGCCGCAGCCGCTCCAACCGCTGCTCGTGCGTGCGCCGCGACCCCATCGCGCCCACGAAGCCGAGCCCGGCGGGCAGTGCGACCTCGAGCACCGGCTCGTCGAACTTCGGGTCGTGCGAGCAGACCAGCAGCACCGTGCGCCGGTCCACGGCGCCCGCGTCGATCTCGGCTGCCAGGTACCGGTGCGGCCAGTCCACGACGATCTCGTCAGCGTGCGGGAACCGCTCAGTGGTCGCGAACGTGGAACGCGCGTCGCACACCGTCACACGGAAGCCGAGATAGCTGCCGAGCTCGGCGATCGCGACCGCGAAGTCGGTCACGCCGGCGACGATCAAGCGCGGCGGCGGTGCCGCCACGTCGACAAGCACACGGACCTCCACACCCTGACGACTGCCGTCGCTGCCGAAAGACAGCTCGGTGGTGCGACCGGTGGCCAGCACCGAGCGGGCGTCCGCGGCGAGCGAGGTGTCGAGCCGCTCGAAGCCGGTGCCGCCGAGCACGCTGCCGTCAGCGGTCACCACCAGCTGGGCGCCGACGTGCTCACCGGTCAGCACCGAGGCGAGCGCCACCGGCTCGTGCACCGCGACCGCCGCCGCGAACGCCCGCAGCGGCTCCGGGCCCTCGATGCGCTGCACCAGCACCTCGATCGTGCCGCCGCACATCAGCCCCACCGCGAACGCATCGCCGTCGCTGACGCCGTACCGCTGCAGCGAGGCGGGTTCGCCGGCGAGCAGTCGCAACGCGAGCGCGTGCACATCGCCCTCGACGCAGCCGCCCGAGACCGACCCAACCGTGGAGCCATCGGCCCGCACCAGCATCCGGGCGCCGACTCCGCGCGGCGCCGAGCTCCACGTCGAGACCACCGTCGCGAGGGCAAACGGCGCCTCCGTGGTCTGGAGTGCAGTCAGCACCGGGTCCATCAGTGACCGCTACTGAAGAACTCGCGCACCACATCGCCGACGAGCGCACGCACGCGTGCCCGCGCCTGCTCGGTCCCCGCCGCCACGTGAGGTGACAGCACCACGTTCGGCAGTCCGAGCAGAGGGCTGCTGCTCGGCAGCGGCTCGGTCTCGAACACGTCGAGCACCGCGAACCCGGGCCGCCCCGCCCGCAACGCACGCGCCAGTGCGGGCTCGTCCACCAGGCTGCCACGGGCGGCGTTGACGAGCACGCTCGCCTCACGCATGGCAGCAAGCCGCTCGCTGCTGATCATGTGCCGTGTGCTCGGCAGCAGCGGCGCGTGCAGGGTCACCACGTCGGCACGCGCGAGCAGGTCGTCCAGCCCGGTCTGCTCGACCTCCTGCTCGACGGCGTCGCTCACCTCCCGCTCGTCGGTCACCAGCACCGTGGTCCCGAACCCGGCGAGTCGGCGGCGCACACCGCGGCCGATCGCGCCGTACCCCACGATGCCGACCGTGACAGCACCCAGCTCGCGGCCCAGCGCGCGGCGGTGCCATCCCTGCGCGCGCATGTCCCGGTCGGCTGCCACGGCGCCTCGCAGCCCGAGCAGCATCGCCATCAGCGTCCAGTCGGCCACCGCATCGGCGTTGTAGCCCGGTGCGCTGCGTACCTCGATGCCGCGCTCGCCCGCCGCGGCGAGGTCGATGACGCCGTCGAGCCCCACGGCCGGGTGGAACACCAGCCGACAGCGGGTCATCACGGCGAGCGCCTCAGCACCCAGCGGGAACCGGCGGGATGCATCACCGATGACGATGTCGGCACGCGCCAGGTCGGGCAGCATCGCCGCCAGGTCGGCATCCTCCGGCACCGTCACCACCTCGGTGCCGGTGCCCGCGACCCAACCCTCCACCAG
>NZ_JBMDXJ010000468.1:0-6321 GCF_048594945.1 Pseudactinotalea sp.
GATCGAGCCGAACCGGGTGTCGCCCCAGCCGCCGAGCGCGTACGTGTCGGAGATCGCGTAGCGATCGGCTGGAGCCACCAGCATGCCCTCGAACACCTCGCGCCCGGCCTCGTCGGCCGGGAGCACGAAGTCCTCGATCGGGAGCACCGGCTCGAAGTTCTCGGTGAGCACGGTGACGCCGCCCGCGGCGACCGTGAGCTCGGTGAGGCCGTTGAACTCGACCACGTCGCCGGTGACCTCGAGGTGCTGCCCGATCTCCACGGAACCGACCGTGGCTGCCGAGTACACGAAGACGCCGTCGGAGGCGGTGCGCTCGCTCGGGTCGGTGTCGCCACCGGAGCCGGCGGTCTGGATGTAGTAGCCGTTGAAGCCGCCGGTCGGGTAGACCGCCGTGACCACGCCGGTGGTGGTGACGGTCTGTCCCTCGAGCGGTGACGCGGCACCGGTGCCCTGGATTTCGGCGATCGTCACGGACTCGCCCGGATCCGGGTCGGGATCGGGGTCGGGGTCCTCACCCCCGCTGTTGAGGACGCCGAACGTGCTCGTCAGCGGTCCGGTCCAGACTCCGTCGATCTTCTGCAGCGACTGCCCGATGGGCGTGCTGCTCGCCTGCGCGACGCCGATGTCCGTGCTCGTCAGGCCGTCCGCGGGGCCCCCGACCCCGGTCATCACGCCTTCGTAGGACAGGAACTCGACCACAGCGCCATCCGGGTCGACGAGAGCAACGCCGTCGGGTGAACCGTTCTGGATTCCGTCGACGGGGTACTCGGCCACCGTCACGCCGGCGTCACCGACGCCGCCCGAGAGCGTGCTGGTGTTGTAGGGCGCGCCGTTGTTGCCGTTGTAGAGCACCAACGACCACCCGGTCAGATCGGTCCCGACCGGGGCCTGGATCTCGATCGCCTCACCGGTGTCGGTGCCGACGTTGTCGTAGTGGATCTCGCTGATGAAGATGTCGCCATCGGTGGTGACGGCGAAGGCCGGGGCGGACATGAGTCCGAACCCGGCCAGGGAGAGAGCTGTTGCTGCGGCGAGTGCGCGGCCGCCACGGCGGGCGGGCGTCAGCCAGGATACGGACATGCGTGACCCTTTCGGGGGTGTGGTCCAGGACACGGAGAGCACTGACCGTAGCGGAGCCCGGTAGCCGGTGAGGGTCGAATCGGTGACGAATGTGAAACATTCGTCCACGCGTTGCTCGGATCATGGAACGTTCGTCCATCGTTCACCTCGCGTCACTTCCATCACGGCCGGCCGGAGGCGCTCGTGCCGCCCGCTTGCGTCACCTCCGCGTGCGGATGTGCCCGGCTGCTTTCGGGGCACGGACGGCACGCGCCGCCTGCCGGGTCGCCTCGCGGCGCAGCGAGTGCCATGAAGCCAGCCGCCGTTCCGGCAGCTCGCCGGCCTCGACCGCCTCGACGACGGCGCATTCCGGCTCGTTCGTGTGCGTGCAGTCCCGGAATCGGCAGCCTCGAGCGCGCTCCTCGACGTCGGAGAAGGTGGCGGCTACCGCTTCCTCGGTCGCGACCAGTCCGATCGAGCGCACGCCCGGGGTGTCGATCAGCCAGCGGCCGTCGGGGAGCGGAATCAGCTCCCGGTGCGTGGTGGTGTGCATGCCACGACCATCGCCACGCACCTCGCCGGTGACCATCACCTCGGCGCCCGCGAGCGCATTGACCAGGGTCGACTTGCCGGCACCGGAGGGGCCCACGAGCACGAGCGTGCGCGCCTGCTGGAGCGTGGCGGTCAGCGCCTCCAGCCCGGCTCCCGTGGCCGCCGAGATCGCGAGGACGTCGACGCCCGGCGCCACGGCGCGGGTTGCTTCGAGCCATCGGTCGGCATCGTCCACGAGGTCGACCTTGGTCAGCACGACCACGGGCACGGCGTCCGACCGCCAGGCGATCGTGAGCATCCGCTCGATCCGCCCGAGCGCCGGCTCGGGCTCCAGGTGCTCGACGATGAGCACCACGTCCACGTTCGCCGCGATCACCTGCACCAGGGACGTCTTGCCGACCGTGTCCCGCACCAGCTCTGAGGTGCGCGGCATGACCAACGCGCGTTCGCCGTCGAGCACCACCCGGTCCCCCACGGCCGGGACCACCGGTTCGCCGGCGGTCATCGGAAGCGTGCCGTCACGCTCCGTGCCCACGACCACGGTGCCGTCGGCAGGCACGGAAGCAGCGCCGTCGGGCACGAGCCGGACAGCGCCCTTGTCCACGCGCGAGACACGCCACATCGAGGTCATCGCCATCCACGGTAGGAGCGTGGGGCAACCGAAATTCCCCCGGCGCGGCCGTCAGCGATGGTGGTCGGGCTCCCAGTCGAGCAGGGTGAGGATCTCGCTCACGACGGCGTCCGGTGGCCGATCGTGCGTGCTCACCGCGTGATCGTCGATGTCCGCCCGATCCAGGATCGCCGCGAGCTCCGGCGCCCGGGCCACGTGCCAGTCGCGCTCGGAATCGGTGCTGGACCGAGTGGCCACGCGAGCCTGCAGCACCTCCACGGGAGCGGTCAGCCTGATGAGGGTCGGGCTCACCCCGAGCGCGTCGCGATGACGCTCGCGATGCTCGGCGGACTCGACCACGCCGGCCAGCACCAGGGACGTCATGCCGTGCCGTGCGTAGACCTGCGCCACGGCGGCGAGGTTGTCGAGCGTGACGGCGAGTCGGAACGGGTCTTCCGGCGGCGAGGGCCAGCCCGCGCCGAGGTGGTCGAGGTCGACCACGGCACCGCTCACTCCGGCGGTGGCGAGAGCCGCGCCGACCTGGTGGGCCGTCGACGTCTTGCCGGAGCCGACGCTGCCGTTCAGAATGACAGCGCGCAGCGGACCGGATGCCACCTCATGCCTCCAGTGACGCGAGCAGCTCGGTCTCCTCGGCGCGGGTCAGTCCCGCGCGGCGGTCCCGGTCGAATCCGAGGGACCGCTCGTCGGCCAGGGCCTCGTCGATCAGCCGCCGGTACGGGCGCCGGCTCAGCCCGGCCTCGCGGGCGCGCTGGGATGCGCGCGTGACGGTCAGCTCGTGCCCGGGCGGCAGCCAGAACGGCAGCGAGCGTGGACCCATGAAGTAGCCGACGCCCCGCGCGAGCAGCCAGTCGGGTGCCGCCGTCACCACCGCGCCGGAGTGACCGGCCGCTGACCGCGCCAGGGCCGTGAGGTCGGTGAACGCGACCGGCTCGCCGTAGGCGTCATAGATGCCGTGCTGGTTCGGGTCGCCACCGACCGTCACGAGCCATGCGGCCAGGTCGGCCACGCTGATCGTCTGCACGATCGCGTCGCCGAGGTCGGGCAGCAGCACCGCCTCACCGCCGGCCCGAGCGAACGCGGCCGGGTAATAGCCGAACCGGTCGGAGCCGTCGCCGCTACCACCGATCAGCCCGGCCCGCGCGATGACGGCGCGCTCGCCGAGCGCGGTCGAGACGACCTGCTCGCACGTGACCTTGGCTGCGGCGTACTCCTCGGGCCCCGCCTGGTCGGCCTCCAGCGGGTCGTGCAACGGGTCGGTCTCGTCGCCCACCGGGTTCTCGGTCGCCCGGTACACCGAACCGGACGACACGTACACCCAGCGCGCCGCGCGGTCTCCGAGCGCCGCCACGGCAGAGCGCACCAGACCCGGCTGCCACGCGACATCGAGCACGAGATCCCAGTCACGGCCCAGCACGCCCTCGTACGCGCCACCCTCGGCGCGGTCGGCGCGAACGAGGCTCACGCCGTCGGGAACCGCGGCGGTCCCGCGCGCCAACGCGGTGACCTCATGTCCATGCGCGAGCGCCGCCCGTGCGACCTCGCCACCGAGCCAGCCGGTCCCCCCGAGGAGCAACACATCCATCACTCCACCTTGCCACGCCGGGCGGGCGCGTGGTCGGGTTGTGTCAGGCGAAGCGCGCCGGGAGCACGCCCTCACTCGCCTCGCGCAGGTCATCCAGGTCGATCTCGACGGCGGCGCCTGCCTCGATCCGCAGGCTGCCTCCGCCCGTGGTCCCGATCCGCAGCGCGGGCACATCGTGCTCCGCGGCGAGCGCGGACACGTGCTCGACGTCCTCGCGTCGCACGGCAAGGAGCACGCGACCGCCGGACTCGCTGAACAGCGCGGTCGCGGAATCGACCACACGTTCGCCGTCCCCGATCGCACCCAGGGAGACCGATGCCCCCACGCCGAACCGGAGCACGCCGTCGACCAGGGTCTGCACGAGACCACCGGTCGAGAGGTCGTGCGAGGCCACGAGCCTCCCCTGACGCGAAGCCTCTGCCAGCACCTGCGCGAGCGCACGCTCGGCGCCCAGGTCCACCGCCGGCGGCCTGCCGCCGAGGTGACCGTGCACCACGCCCGCCCACGCGGAGCCGGAGAGCTCCTCGCGAGTGATGCCGAGCAGCACCAGCTCGAGACCCTCCTCGTGCCAGCCGGAAGGAACGACCCGAGCAACGTCGTCGAGCACACCGAGCACGCCGATGACCGGGGTCGGGTTGATCGAGGCGTCGATGTGCCCCACCCCGACCTCGCCCGCGAGGGTGGAGTTGTAGAGCGAGACGTTGCCGCCGGTGACCGGCACGCCGAGCTCCACGCACGCATCGGCGAGTCCGGTGATCGTCTGCACGAGCTGCCACATCGCGTCGGGGTCCTCGGGCGAGCCGATGTTGAGGCAGTCGGTGACCGCGAGCGGGCGGGCACCCACGGTCGCGACGTTCCGGTACGCCTCCGCGAGCGCGAGTTGCGCGCCCGCGTACGGGTCGAGCTTGCTGAAGCGGCCGTTGGCGTCGGTCGCGATGGCGACGCCGAGCCCGGTCTCCTCATCGACCCGGATCACACCGGCGTCGTCGGGCTGCGCGAGCGCGGTGTTGCCCTGCACGTACCGGTCGTACTGGTCGGTCACCCAGGACTTGCTCGCCAGGTTCGGCGAGCCGACGACGGCGAGGATCTGATCGCGCAGCTCCTCACCTGTGCCTGCGCGCGGCAGGGCCTCGGCGGCATCGGCGTTGAGGTCGTCCTGCCAGGCCGGCTTGGCGTGAGGGCGGTCGTAGACGGGGCCGTCGTGGGCCACGGTGCGGGGGTCGACATCCACGATCCGATGCCCGTGATGGTCGATCGTGAGCCGCCCGGTGCCGGTGACCTCGCCGATCACCGCGGTCTCGACATCCCACTTGGTGGTGATCGCGAGGAACGCCTCCAGCGCCTCCGGCGTGACCACCGCCATCATGCGCTCCTGCGACTCCGACATCAGGATCTCGCCGGCGGTCAGGGAGGGGTCGCGCAGCAGCACGTTCTCGAGGTCCACGTGCATGCCGCCGTCGCCGTTGCTGGCGAGCTCGGAGGTCGCGCACGAGATGCCCGCGGCTCCGAGATCCTGGATGCCCTCGACCACGCCGGCGGCGAACAGCTCGAGGCAGCACTCGATGAGCACCTTCTCCATGAACGGGTCACCCACCTGCACGCTGGGGCGCTTGCTCGGCTTGTCGTCGTCGAAGGTCTCAGAGGCCAGGATCGAGGCGCCGCCGATGCCGTCGCCGCCGGTCCGCGCGCCGAAGAGCACCACCTTGTTGCCGGCACCGGAGGCGTTCGCGAGGTGGATGTCGTCATGGCGCAGCACCCCGACGCAGAGCGCGTTGACGAGCGGGTTGCGCTGGTAGGAGGCGTCGAACTCGGTCTCGCCACCGATGTTCGGCAGGCCGAGACTGTTGCCGTATCCGCCCACACCGGAGACCACGCCGTGCACCACGCGCGCGGTGTCCGGGTGGTCGATCGCGCCGAACCGGAGCTGGTCCATCACCGCGACGGGGCGTGCGCCCATCGAGATGATGTCGCGCACGATGCCGCCCACGCCGGTAGCCGCGCCCTGATAGGGCTCCACGTAGCTCGGGTGGTTGTGCGACTCGACCTTGAAGGTCACGGCCCAGCCATCGCCGATGTCGACCACGCCGGCGTTCTCACCGATGCCGACCAGCAGGTGCTCACGCATCTCGTCGGTGGTCTTCTCACCGAACTGCGCGAGGTGCATCTTGGAGGACTTGTAGGAGCAGTGCTCGGACCACATCACCGAGTACATCGCGAGCTCGGCGTTGGTGGGCCGGCGACCGAGGATCTCGCGGATGCGAGCGTACTCGTCGTCCTTGAGGCCCAGCTCGCGGTACGGCTGCTCCGCGTCCGGGGTCGCGGCGGCGTTCTCGACAGTGTCGGCGGCAGGAGTGGTCAACGTGCTCTTCCTTCGGCGCGGGCAGGCGGGGCCAATCTACGGCAGCCGCGGCAGCCGGGGGCGCGGGCGTCCACGGCGACCGCCCGCGACGTCCCCGCCGGCGCGTGCACGGATGCCGCAGGATGCCCGCGCGGCCAT
>NZ_JBMDXJ010000469.1:0-3513 GCF_048594945.1 Pseudactinotalea sp.
CAGCTGTGCCAGGTCCAGCTGCCACCGCCGTAGCTGTACTCCACGCGACTGTCCACGTGCGTGAACGTCGGGTAGCGCAGGATCCCCGAGAAGCCTGATGTCTTCGCGTGGTTCATCACCGACGTCACCGACAGCCCCGAGATCACGATGTCCGCGGCGATCCCGTACATGTGCTGGCTGTTGCTCGCGCCGCCGACGTTGCGGTTGTGATTGATCGACCGGAACCCGGAGTTGATCCGGATGGGCCGGTCCCCCGCCTTGCGGCGCACGGCCTCGAGCTTGTACATGAGGCGGCGGACGTTGGCCTTGACCTGGGTTGCGGACACCCTGCCGTTGTTGAAGCGGGAGCCGTCCTTGGAGTAGAACTCGCTGAAGTTGAAGTGGGCGGTGGAGCCGTCGGAGCGCTCGAGCGCGTTCAGCCTCGCCTGCGTGGCCGGGCCCACCACGCCATCGACGCCGAGGCCGTAGCCCCGCTGGAACCGCTGCACCGCCCCCTTGGTGCCTTGCCCGAACACGCCGTCCACCGCCACCCGGGTGCGCAAAGGCGAAGCGGCAGCCCAGCCGGCCACCCGGATCTGAAGCTCGGTGACATCGGCCCCGCGCGAGCCCTCGCGCAGGGTCCGGGTCCACGAGTACGCCTGCGCCTCGAGCGGGTCGATCACCTCCCCTGCGGCAACGAGCAGAGGCACGGCAAGCGCGGTGGTGAGCAGACGACGACGGGTCACGGACATGGTGGATCCTCCTCGATGGGCGCTGCGATGTCGTGGTGTCCTGCACGAGCCCGACGCCAAGCACCGAGGCGGCCCCCGACGTCAGCCTCATCGCGAACCTAGCCGAGCGCCTCACCGTGCGCGGAAGGTTCCGGGCCTCTGGACCTGGTGGTCACCCACTGTTCATCCGTAGCGTCGGCGGCATGCCCACCACACCCGCGGGTGTCGCCACCCGGATCACGACGGCGGAGCTCACCTGGTTGCTGTCGCTGCGCCCTGGTCCGTCGGCCACCTTGGTCGCCACGGCGCTCGGCATCCCGGTCGAGGCGCTGTCGGCGCCGCCAAAGCCGGCCGAGCTCAAGGAGCTGGTGACCGCCGGGCGGGCGCACCAACGCCGTGGTGAGCTGCTCCCCCGAGGCGAGTCCGCCGTCGTCGGCGATGTCCTGACCTCGGCGTCGACACTGATCTCCGTAGGCAGCTCCGACGGCATCGCGGCGCTCGCCGCGGTGGGTCGGGACCGTGTGCTCATCGCCGCTCCAGCGGCGGGCGGCATCGAGGTAGCTGCCCTGGATGCGACCACGACGCCGGGCACGGCCGTGGCCGCGCTCGCCGGCTCGGTGGCTGCCGGTGCGGAGGTCATGGTGGCGGTCCCTGGCGCCGAGATCACCGCGGTCGAGCCCGGCGCGGACCTCGCCGAGCGCATCGACGGGATGCTGCCGTGACTGTCACGCACGGCGCCGATCTCGGCGCGCTCCGCGAGTGGTCGACAGCCTCTGCGGACGGCGCGAGCCGGCTCGAGGAGATCGCGAACCGACTCGATCGGTCGCTGACCGTGTTCGCGTGGAACGGTCCCGACCACCTGCGCTTCTCCGAGCAGTGGCAGACGCACTTCACGCCGGTGCTGCGCAGCGTGAGCGACGGTCTTGCCCACGTCTCCGACCAGGTCGCGCGCGAGGCCGACCAGCAGCAGCAGGCCAGCGACACAGCGCGTGAAGCGCGTGAGGCCGGCTGGGCGCGGGGTGCCGGTCGACTGCTGCTGGGCGTGCTCGGCAACGCCGGCGGCGGCCCGGTGGGATCGGTCATCGGCGCACTCGCCGGGCCGCGTCTGGTCGACCGGATGGTCGGAGTGGCTGACGCTCGCGCCGACCGCACCGGCGTCACCGAGATCACCGCCACCGCCGGCATCACCGACACCCTGCCCACCAGCCCGGGCGACATGGTCCACGACATGGCCGACATGTACGACCACGAGGGCGCGGTCCGCGTCGACATCGTGACCCGCCCGGACGGCAGCCAGGTCGCGCTCCTGTACGTGCCGGGCACGCAGGACTGGTCGCTCGACCCCGATGGCGGCAACCCGATGGGCGCCTACGGTGCAGTCGGGGCAGCATCGGGCAAGGACACCCCGATCCGTCGGGTCGTGCTCGAGGCGATGGAGCAGGTACCCGAGGGCGTGCCCATCCACCTGGCCACGCACAGCCAGAGCAGCTTCGCTGCCCTCGATCTCGCCGCCGACCCGTACGTGCGCGCGCGCCACGACATCGCCTCGATCGTCACCACCGGCGCCGGCGGCGGCAACTTCGACGTGCCCGCCGGCACCACGCTGGTCTCGGTGCGCAACCCGTTCGACCCCGTGGCCCGGATCGGCGGCGCACCCGACGGCGCGATCGACGTCACCGGAAGCTGGGGCACTTCCGGGCACCCACACTCCTCCCGCGAGTACGCCAACCTCCTGGATCGCAGCAGCAGTCCCGAGTTGAACGCGTGGTGGCGGAGCGTGGGGATCGATCCCGGCTCGACCATGGAGACCCGCGTGTTCCAGGGCACTGTCGAACCGAAGGACTGACCTGCGCTGCGCGGGTGAGCCCACGACCCGGCCGCGAGCGTGACGTTGTTCGGCCTATCGGCCCGGATACCTCGATTGAAACCACGTTCAATCGGGTATTAGGCGGGGTCGAGGACGAGTACTGGGCGGGCGCGGTCGCCCTTGTCGGTGACCAGCGCGACGACGTGACCGTCGGGGGCGAAGGCCGCCCGGACGCCGTCGGCAGCCGAGGCAGCGATGCCGCGTCCGTACCGCAGCTCGGTGACCTCCTCGTCCGTGAGGTCGCGGACCGGGAGAGTACGACGGGCGACCTCACTCATCCCGAGGGGAGCGACGCCGTCGGCCATCTCTGCCAGGGACTGTGCTGCCTCGACGGCGAAGTCCCCCACCTGGGTGCGTCGGAGCGCCGTGAGGTGCCCGGCACTGCCCAGCGCGATCCCGAGATCGCGTGCGAGCGCCCGGATGTAGGTGCCGCTCGAGCAGCGCACCCGGACGTCGAGATCGAGCACGGGTGTCCCGGCGGCCTCACCCGGACGGATCGCACGCACGTCGAACGCGTGGATCGTGACCGGGCGGGCAGCGAGCGCGACCTCCTCCCCCGCCCGCACGCGGGCGTAGGAGCGCTTGCCGTCCACCTTGATCGCGCTCACGGCGCTCGGCACCTGCTCGATCGGTCCCGTCAGGTTCCCGACGGCGGAGCGCAGGCTCTGGTCGTCGACCTCACCGATGCCCGGGGCCCCGGTGAGCTCGCCCTCGGCGTCGTCTGTGACCGTCGCCTGACCCAGCCGGATGGTCGCCAGGTAGGTCTTGTCGGCGCCGACCAGGTACGTCAGCAGCCGGGTGGCCCGGTTGACGCCGAGCAGCAGCAGCCCCGTGGCCATCGGGTCGAGCGTGCCCGCATGACCCACCTTCTTGGTGCCGGCCAGACGACGAACCCGCGAGACGACGTCGTGAGACGTCATGCCCGCGGGTTTGTCG
>NZ_JBMDXJ010000047.1:0-3908 GCF_048594945.1 Pseudactinotalea sp.
ACGCGGCGGTGAACTCGGTGCGGGGGGCGCCGAGCACATCAGCGCGCGCGCCGTGCTCGACCACCGCGCCGTCGCGAAGCACCGCGACGTGGTCGGCGAGCACGGCGGCATCGAGCACCGCGTGCGAGACCAGCAGCGTGGTGACGCCGGTCTCCTGCAGGATCTCGGCGAGCAGGTGGCGCAGCTCCGGAGCCGCCGCGGCGTCGAGAGCGGCCAGCGGCTCGTCGAGCAGCAGCACCTCGGGCTCGGCCGCGAGCGCCCGCGCGATCGCGACCCGCGCCGCTTGCCCGCCCGAGAGCTGCCGGGGGCGGCGCTGTGCGAGCGAGGCGACGCCGAGCCGGTCCAGCCACTGCCCTGCCCGCGCCAGTGCGTCGCGCTCCCGACGCGCTCGCAGCCCGAACGCCACGTTCCCGTGCGCCGACAGGTGCGGGAACAGCAGGGGGTTCTGCCCGAGCAGCCCGACACGACGCTCGGCCGGCGGGACGAGGCGACCGGACGCCGTCGAGAGGGACCGACCCCGCCAGGTGACCTCGCCGCGCCGGGGCGCGAGCAAACCGGCGACGACGTCGAGGAGTGTCGACTTGCCCGAGCCGTTCGGGCCGAGCACGGCGAGCACGCCGCCGTCGGGGACCTCGAGCTGCGCCTCGAGCGTGAAGGATCCGCGGCCGGCGGTGACGTCGACGACCAGGGCGCGCTCCGCCGTCACCACGCCTCCCGGCGGCGCACCGCGGGCACGAGCAGCAGGATCACCAGCGCCGAGGCGACCAGCAGCACCGACAGCACGAGCGCCACGTCGCGGGTGACGCCGGCGCCGTTGAAGGCGGTATAGATCGCCATCGGGATCGTCTGCGTGACGCCGGGGCGGTTACCGGCCACCAGCGCCGTGGCGCCGAACTCCCCCAGCGCGCGCGTGAACGCCAGCACGGTGCCCCCGAGCAGACTCGGCGCGATCAGCGGCAGCGTGACCCGCCGGAGCACCGTCCACGGGCGGGCTCCCAGCGTCGCGGCGGCGACCTCGTAACGCGAGCCGACCGTGCGCAGGCTCCCCTCCACCGTGATCACGAGGAACGGCAACGCCACGAATGTCTGCGCGAGCACGATCGCCCACGGTGTAAACGCGATCGAGACGCCCACGCGCTCGAGCCACCCGCCCAGCAGCCCGGTCCGCCCGACCACCGCGAGCAGGGCGACACCGCCGACGAGCGGCGGCAGCACGAGCGGCAGCGTCACCAACGCGCGCAGGATCGCGGCGACCCGAGGGCGTGCGCGGGACATCGCGAGGGCGAGTGGCACGCCGAGGGCGACGCACAGCACCACGGCGAGCGCCGCCGTCCGGATCGAGAGCCAGAGCGCGTCCCGCGCCGTGGGCGAGGTGATGATCGCCGGTAGCTCAGCCCAGTCGACGCGGGGCAGCATCGCCAGCAACGGCACGGTCAGGAGGACCAATCCGAGCGCTGCGGGGACCAGCAGCCAGCCCGGTGCCCGCGCGGCGCGCGCCTCGTCGCGGGACTGCCCGCTCTCAGCCATCAGGGTCGGCCGAAGCCGTACTCCTCGAGCACGGCCTGGCCGTCGTCGGAGAGCACGAAGTCGACGAACACGCTCGCGGCTTCGTCGGCACCGACCAGCGTGGTGATCGGGTACCGGTTGACCACCTCGTCGGCGTTGCTCGGCACCACGGCCTCCAGCACGTCACTGCGGGTGGCGATGTCGGTGGCGTAGACCAGTCCGGCGTCGACCTCGCCGCGGGCGACCCGCTCGGCCACGGCGGTGACGTTCTGCTCCTGGCTGACCGCGTCCACGCTCGTCCCGGCGCCCTCGAACAGGGTCTGCGTGGCGGCACCGCAGGGGACCTCGGGGGCGCACACCACGTAGTCGAGCCCGTCGAGGTCGGCCAGGTCCTCGATGCCGAGCGGGTTGCCCGGCGGGACCGCGATCACCAGGGTGTTGGTGGCGAACAGCACGGGCTCGCCGTCGTTGAGCCCCTCGGCCACGAGGTCCTGCATGTTGGCCTCGGCTGCGGAGGCGAACACATCGGCGTCGGCGCCCTCGGTCAGCTGGGTGACGAGTGTGGAGCTGCCGTCGTAGACCGGGGGCTCGACCGAGATGCTCGGATTCTGCTGCTCGAACTCGACGATGAGGTCGGTGAAGGCCGCCTCCAGCGAGGCTGCGGCGTAGAGCGTCACGGTGCCGCTGACCTGGTCCTCGGGCTCGGCCGCGCCCTGCTCGGTGGAGGCGTCGGTCGGCGCGTCGTTCTCGGCCCCGCCGCCGGCGCTACAGGCGCCTACCAGAGCGAGGGCGGTCAGGGCCTGCAGCAGGGTTCGGGTCCTCACAGCGGGCGCTCCTTCTCGACGATCACCGTGGTGGCCTTGACCACGGCGACCGCCGTGGAGCCCACCTCGAGCCCGAGGTCGCGCACGGCCTCGGCAGACATGAGCGACACCACGCGGAACGGCCCGCACTGCAGGTCGACCTGCGCCATCACGGTGTCGGCGGTGATGGCGGTGACGAGTCCGACGAACCGGTTGCGTGCGCTGGAGGCGTGCGGGTCGGCCTGCGGCGCGGCGGCGAGCTCCTGCGCGAGCCCGGCCAGCTCGGCGCCGGCGACGACCGATCGCCCGGCGTGGTCCTTGCTGCTCGCCAGCCGACCGCCGTCGACCCATCGCCTGACCGTGTCGTCACTGACGCCGAGCAGGCGCCCCGCCTCGCTGATCCGATAATGCGTCACAGATCAGAGAATACCGCCGCATCTGCGGACTCTGCGCTCGCTCTGGCGCCGTCACACGCCTCGAGGTCGCACCCTAGGCGCGAGGTCGCACCGTTGGCGGTGCGACCTCGTGCCCGAGAGTGCGACCTCGAGGCGTGGACAGGGTCGACTCAGGCGCCGGGACCGTCCGTCTCGTAGGCGGCGGCGCGGGTCTGGATGGCGTGCACGCGGTCGAGGTCGAACTTCGGCTGCCGCTGGAAGTCGTAGATGCCGTTCTCCTCCTGGAAGGTGTCGGTCAGCTGCGTGTAGGTGTAGCCGAACATGCGCGGGTCGTCGAGCAGCGCATCGGTGAGACCGGCGAAGCGTGTGTACCACTCCTCCAGGTCGGCCACCCGATCGCCGTACCCCCACGACTCGTTGCGGTCGGTCCCGGCGGCATCAGCCTTGGCTGCGTTCCACCAGATGCCGCCGTACTCGGAGCAGAAGTAGGGCTGCCCGGCGTACGCCAGCGAGATGGTGCGCCCGTTGTGCTCGTTGACGTACGGCTCGCCTCGGTCGAGCCCGGACATCAGCTCGGCGAACTTCGCCGGGTCCTGCTCGTACAGGTGCGAGTCGTAGATGTCCGCGCCGCGCACCCGGTGCGAGTAGCCGGACGCATCGAGCACGGGCCGCGTCGGGTCCGCGAGCTTGGTCGCGTGGTACATCGCGTGCGTGACGTCGTCGAGCTGGGTGATGCGGTCGCTGATCGGCTGCCACGTCTCGTTGAGGGGGCACCAGCCGACGATCGAGGGGTGGTTGACGTCGCGCTGCACGGCCTCCAGCCACTGGGTGATGAACGAGGCGGTGGGCTGCTGGTGGTCCTCGGCCGCGGCCTGCACCCCTGCGCCCCAGTCGCCGAACTCGCCCCATACCAGGTAGCCGAGCCGGTCGGCGTGGTAGAGGTAGCGCTCCTCGAACACCTTCTGGTGCAGGCGCGCCCCGTTGAAACCAGCCTTGATGCCGAGCTCGATGTCCGCGACCAGCGCCTCGTCACTGGGTGCGGTCATGAGCGGGTCCGGCCAGGAGCCCTGGTCGAGCACGAGCCGCTGGAACACACGCTCGCCGTTGATGAGCACCTGCTGCCCGCGCACCGACACGGACCGCAGACCGGCGTAGGACTCCACCGAGTCGATCGCCTCGCCGTCGGCGCCCACGAGGCTCACCG
>NZ_JBMDXJ010000470.1:0-2617 GCF_048594945.1 Pseudactinotalea sp.
CAGGTCGTAGAAGCCCACGGGGTACATCCCGCACGCCCCGAACACCCGCGCCACCTGGTGGATCTCCTGCGGCGAGCCGACTCGGATGGCCCCGTGCCGCTCGGCCGTGACGCGGTCGATGGTGCCCAGACGTTCGGCCTCCTCGCCCATCCGCTCGAGCACCTCGGCGTTGATCTCCTCGCATGTGCGCACCAGGGTCGTGTACGCCGGCACCTCGGTGCCGTACAGCTCCGAGAGGCCCGCCGCGAACCGTGCCCGCAGCTGCGTCGGCGTCGTCGGCGCCTCGTCCGCCCGCCCGCTCGTCGGGGCCTGAGCAACCCTCTCGCCGGTCCTTCGGTTGCTCCGGCACCGCGCACGCCCGATCCGCGCCCTTCGGTTGCAGAGGCACCGATGGACGGTGACGTCACAGGAACTCCACACCCTGGGCGAGTGGGAGCTCGGTGGAGTAGTTGACCGTGTTGGTCTGGCGGCGCATGTAGGCGCGCCAGGCGTCCGATCCGGACTCACGCCCTCCGCCGGTCTCCTTCTCCCCGCCGAACGCCCCGCCGATCTCCGCTCCCGACGGTCCGATGTTCACGTTGGCGATGCCGCAGTCCGAGCCGGTCGCCGCGAGGAAGCTCTCTGCCTCGCGCACGTCGAGCGTGAAGATCGACGACGACAGTCCCTGGGCGACGTCGTTGTGCAGCGCGACGGCCTCTTCGAAGGTCGAGTACGTCAGCACGTACAGCAGCGGCGCGAACGTCTCGGCCTTCACGATGTCGGTCTGCGCAGGCATGTCGATGATCGCCGGTCGGACGTACTGACCACCTGTACCCTCTTGCCGCCCATCCCCCGAGCTCTCCGCTTCGCTACGAGCAGGAAGGTGCCCCCAGCCGGGCAGCCCTGCCGGAGACACACGGGTTCCGCCGGTGACGAGCCGACCACCGTCGGCCTGCGCCTGCTCCACGGCGGCGAGGAACGCTGCCGTGGCGGCCTCGTCGACGAGCGGGCCGACGAGGGTCCCCGCGTCGAGCGGGGAGCCGATGGGCAACGTCTCGTACGCCTTGGCGAGCCGCTCGACCAGCTCGTCCTTGACGCTCTCGTGCACGATCACCCGCCGCAGCGACGTGCAGCGCTGGCCCGCCGTGCCGACGGCCGAGAACGCGATGCCGCGGACCGTGAGGTCCAGGTCGGCGGTGGGTGCGACGACGGCGGCGTTGTTGCCGCCGAGCTCCAGCAGACAGCGACCGAGGCGGGCAGCCACGCGCGGCGCCACCTCCTTGCCCATCCGGGTCGAGCCGGTCGCCGAGACGAGCGCGACCCGCGGATCGTCCACGAGTGCCTCCCCCACCCCACGCTCCCCGAGCACGAGCTGGGCGATGCCCTCCGGAGCGCCCGCACGCCGGGCCGCCTCCCGCACCAGGGCATGGCACGCGATGCCGGTGAGCACCGTCTTCTCCGACGGCTTCCACACGACCGCGTCGCCGCACGTGAAGGCGAGAGCGGCGTTCCACGACCACACGGCCACCGGGAAGTTGAACGCGGTGACGACGGCGCACACGCCGAGCGGGTGCCACTGCTCCATCATCCGGTGCCCGGGACGCTCGGTGGCGATCGTGAGACCGTGCAGCTGGCGCGAGAGCCCGACGGCGAGGTCACAGATGTCGATCATCTCCTGCACCTCGCCCAGACCCTCGGAGACGATCTTCCCGGCCTCGATGCTCACCAGGGCCCCGAGGTCGTCCTTGTGCTCGCGCAGCAGCTCGCCCAGCTCGCGCACGAACTGGCCTAGGATCGGCGCCGGCACGGTGCGCCACTGCTCGAAGGCGGCATGCGCGGTGCCGATCACGGGAGTGGCCAGGAGCAAGGCGGCCGTGGCGAGCAGACGACGGCGGCTCGCGCGTCGCGCGCCAGGGGAGGCGAGGTTCATGTTGTCTCTCTTTAGTCTAGGTATGCGTGGACGGCGTCTGCGGCAGGCAATCCATACAGCGCTGCCGGGTTGTCCACGAGGATCTGACGTAGCCGCGACGGGGTCTGGGCCCAGTGCGCGAGCGCGTCGAGTTGTGCTGCGTCATCAGGCCAGGGGTGCGTGCCTGCCGATGCCGTGGCGTGAGGCCAGTCGCTGCCCCACACCACGCGTTCAGGTGCGTTCTGGATGAGGCTGCGCGCAAGCGGAGTGAGGGCCGGGTCGCGGGTGTCGTGCCGCGGGCTCACGATGTAGCCACCCGACAGCGTCACCCAGGCCTTGCCTTGTGCCTGCAGGCGCAAGACCAGTGCGTGGGCAGGATGATGGAATGCGGCGTCTGGACTGAGTCTGGCGAAATGGTCGAACACCACCGGGACAGGCAGCTGCGCCAACCGCTGGCCAGCGTCGGCGAGCTGCTCGGCTGGCATGAGCAACTGCAGGTGCCAGCCCAGGTCCGCGATGCGGTCCGACAGCGATTCCAATTGCGCGAGTGAACCCGTCACGCCCAGCGACAGGTTCAACCGGATGCCACGCACGCCGGCCTCGTGCAAGGCCTGCAGCTCGGCATCGGATTCGCTGCCATCGATCACCGCCACGCCTCGGCTGTCCGTGCCCAATGCGGCCAGCCCATCGAGCATGGGTCGATTGTCATGGCCGTAGGTGGACGGCGTG
>NZ_JBMDXJ010000471.1:0-5426 GCF_048594945.1 Pseudactinotalea sp.
GGTCTACAGCTGGCACGGCCACGGTCGTGACGGCGATCCGCGACCGGTGCTGGCCGCCGTTTCTACCTCGCACCTGCCGAGCCCGTGGATCGGTGACCGTGGTCAGCTGCAGGTGATGCCCACGCTGGGCACCTCGACCGACCGGGTCGAGCGAGCGGTGCCGTTCGAGCACGAGGCGGAGACCGACCGCCCGCACGTGTGGGCGGCGAACCTCGAGAACGGCATCCGGGTCGAGGCGACGGCTGGCCCCTCGGTGATGGCGGTCCGGTGCACGTTCCCGAGCGACGCCGTCGATCCCTCGATCGTGCTCGACCACCTGGGCGAGGTTCACGACATCGAGGTGACCCAGGACGGCGACGCGCTCGTGGTGACCGGGCTGCTGGTCGACGACGCCGACGCCATGCGCGCCGACACGCTGCCGCACCACGTGCACGTGCGCATCCCTGGCGTGCGCGAGCACGAGCTCCCGCTCACGGGTGGCCGGTTGCTCGGGCGCGTGCTGCTCGAGCCGGCCCCCTCGACCACGGTGCTGGTGGGGCTGTCGACGCTCGACGCCGACACGGCGGCCGCGCACGTGGCGAGCGTGGCCGGATTCGACGATCTCGCCGCCGCGACCGCAGCCGCCTGGCGGCGCGTGCTCGAGACCGTGCAGGTGGACGGCGCCACCGAGGACCAGCAGGTCGCGCTGGCCTCGGGGCTGTACCGGCTGTTCTTGTTCCCCACCCGGCAGGACGAGCCGGTCGAGGGTGGCACGCGGTGGCGCAGCGTCTACGGCGAGCGCATCGCCGACACGGTGCGGGCGGCAGAGATCGGCGACCGCCCGGACACCGGTGCGGGCTGGTACAGCGCGACCAACGGCTTCTGGGACACCTACCGCACGGCGTGGCCGCTGCTCGGGCTGCTCACGCCGGAGGAGGCCGGTGCAGCGGCGCAGGGCTTTGTGGCGCACCATCTCGACAGCGGCTGGATGCCGCGCTGGAGTGCACCGACGCCAGCGGACTGCATGACCGGGACCACCTCCGACACGGTGCTGGCGGACATGGTGGCCTACGGCGTCCCGAGCGTCGACCTGCGGCAGGCGTGGGAGAGCGCGCTGACCAACGCGACCGTTCCGCCGTCGGACCCTCGGGTGGGACGCAAGGGGCTGCATCCTGCGCTGTTCCGCGGCTTCGTCTCGACCGACGTGAGCGAGGGCATGTCGTGGACCCTCGACGCCGCGCTCAACGACTGGTCCGCCTCGCGGATCGGGCGAGCGCTGGCGGCGACGCTTCCGGAGGGTGCGGAGCGCACGCGGGTGGAGGTCGAGTGCGAGTGGCTGGAGCGGCGCTCGCTGCTCTACCGCGAGGTGTTCGACGCCGACCGTGGCTTCTTCATCGGGCGGGACCACGCGGGCCAGTGGCGGATCGGTGACGACTTCAACCCCGACGACTGGGGCGAGGACTACACCGAGACCAACGCCTGGGGCACCGCAGTCACGGTCCCGCACGACGGCGCGGGCCTGGTACGGCTGCACGGTGGCGAACAGCAGCTCGGCGACCTGCTCGATCGCCTCCTCGCGCGACCGGAGACCGGCTCGGCGGCTCACAAGGGCTCCTACGGCACCGCGATCCACGAGATGGCTGAGGCCCGCGACTGCCGGATGGGCATGCTCGCGCTCTCGAACCAGCCGGCTCACCACATCCCGTTCATGTACATGCACGCTGGGCGTCACGATGACGCGCACGCGGTGGTCGCGGACGCGCTGGACCGGCTGTTCGTCGGCTCCGACCTCGGGCAGGGTTACCCCGGCGACGAGGACAACGGCGAGATGTCGGCGTGGTGGATCTTCGCCACGATCGGGCTCTACCCGCTGGTCCCGGGAAGCGGCACGTTCGTGCTGCTGCCTCCCCGGGTCGAGCGCACCGTGCTGCGCCCGGTGGGCGCCGCCGAGGTGGAGATCGTGGTCACCAATCCGGGCGGCGGCCGGTTCATCTCGTCGGTGACGATCGACGGCGAGGCGTGGCACGAGATCTCGGTTCCCCACGCCGTGCTGGCGCGAGGTGCGCGGATCGAGGTGGAGCTGTCGCTCACGCCGCAGGCTTGGGCTGCGGGGTCGCGACCGGTCTCGGCGTCACAGGTGCACGGGTTCGACGAGCCGCTGCGCGACGTCACGCGCGCCGCCGCCGCCAGCCACCCGGCGCTCGTGGACGACGCCGGAGCCTCCCCGGTCGCGCTGGCCGCGAACGAGCAGGTGACCATCACGCTCACGGAACCGGCCGCCGTCGGGAGCATGATCACGGTGACGACAGACCAGCCGCAGTCGCTGGGCTGGCGTCTGGAGGCGCAGGTCGGCGGCGCGTGGTACCTGCTCGACGCCCGTTCCGACGAGGTCTTCGAGCGGGTCGGGCAGACTCGCGCGTTCCGTACCGATCGGCCCCTCAGCGGCGTGTCCGAACTACGGTTCTCGCTCGAGACCGGCGGCACGATCCGGCAGCTCGAGGTGCTCGCACCCTGAGCGGTCGTGGCGAGATAGCCCGACATGGGCGAGCATGAGCGATGCGAGGAGGTCGATGATGAGTGCCGTGCTCGATCCAGTGGTGCGTCTCTCAATTGATCTCCCCCTCCCGAACTCCGACATCCCGCCTGGCGGCGTTCTCGTCAGTCGCGATACAGACCCGGTATCGCTCCCTCCTCGGCCTTGCCAGACGGGCGCCGGAGCCCGCTCGTGATGGGAAGCCAATTGAGAGACACACCACTTGAGCCGCTGAGCCGGCTCGTGGCGCCCGAGGGGTGGTCGACACGCCCGGTCGATCTCGTGGCCGTGGCGCACGACGCGTCCCACTACCTGCTCACGCCGTCCGCGCTGGTGACGCCGGCCGATCTCGGTGAGCTCACGGCCGTGCTCGTGGCCGCGAACCGTTCGCGCACGCCGCTCACCTTCCGCTCCGGCGGCACGAGCCTCTCGGGGCAGGCGGGCACCGAGGGTGTCCTGGTGGACACCCGGCACTCGTTCTCGGGTGTGGAGGTGCTCGACGGCGGTGCTCGGGTTCGGTGTGAGCCCGGGGCTGTGCTTCGTCGTGTCAATGCCATGCTGGCGCGGCACGGGCGTCGGCTCGGCCCCGATCCGGCGAGCGAGATCGCCTGCACGATCGGCGGCGTGGTCGCGAACAATTCCTCGGGGATGACCTCCTCGCACACCGCCACCGCCTACCGGACCCTGCACTCGATGCGGTTCGTGCTGCCGAGCGGAACGGTGGTCGACACCGCGGCACCTGATGCCTCGCGTCGACTGGCCGCCGACGAGCCGGCCCTCGTGGCCGGGCTGCTGGCGATCCGGGACCGCCTGCGCACCGACGCGCGGCTGCGCGAGATCATCTCCCACCAGTTCTCGATGAAGAACACGATGGGCTACGGGCTGAACGCCTTCCTCGATCACGACGAGCCTGCCGACATCCTCGCGCACCTGCTCGTGGGGTCGGAGGGCACGTTGGCGTACGTCGCGTCGGTGGTGCTGGACACGGTGCCGGCGCTGCCGCACGTGGCCACGGCGCTCGCGGTGTTCGAGGACATCGACCAGGCTGCTGCCGCGGTTCCCAGCCTGCTGGAGGCCGGCGCGGTCGCGGTCGAGCTGATGGATCCGCCGGCGCTGCGGGTCGCGCAGGGGCTCGCGGCGGCGCCGGAGCAGATGCGGGCGATCGCCGTCGAGAGTCACACCGCGCTGCTGGTGGAGGCGCAGGCGGCGAGCGAGCCGGACCTGGCCGACGCCGCCGCACGGCTGAGCACCACGATCGCGGGGCTGCCGCTGGCGCTGCCGACCGCGCTCACCACCGAGGCGCAGGCGCGTGCGGCGATGTGGGCCGTGCGCAAGGGGCTGTACGCGGCGGTGGCAGCGGCCCGCCCGGCGGGCACGACCAACCTGCTGGAGGACATCGCGTTCCCAGCCGACCGACTGAGCGCGGGGGTGGCGGGGCTCGGCGCGCTGCTGGAGCGGTACGGCTACGACGAGGCCGTCACGTTCGGGCACGCACGCGACGCGAACCTGCACTTCATGATCACGCCCCACCTCGATGACGCGCGTGAGCTGGCGACCTACGAAGCGTTCACCGAAGACCTCGTGGAACTGGTGCTCGGTGAAGGCGGCACGTTGAAGGCCGAGCACGGCACCGGCCGGATGATGTCGCCCTACGTGAGGCGCCAGTACGGTCCCGAGCTGTACGAGGTGATGCGCGAGGTGAAGCGGCTGTGTGACCCGCACGGCATCCTGGCGCCGGGCGTGATCCTCGATGACGACAGTCGCGCGCATGTCTCCCACCTCAAGACCTTCCCGCAGGTCGACAGGGAGGTGGACACCTGCGTGGAGTGCGGCTACTGCGAGCCCGGCTGCCCGTCACGAAACACGACCACCACGCCGCGGCAGCGGATCGTGCTGATGCGCGAGATCGGGCGTGCCCGGGCCGAAGGGCGTCCGGACGACGCACGTGCCCTGGAGCGCGACTTCGGCTACGAGGCCGTGCAGACATGCGCCGCGGACTCGCTCTGTGTGCGCTCGTGCCCGGTCTCGATCGACACCGGCGCGGTGATGAAGCGGCAGCGTGCCGAAGGGCTGGGCCCGCTCGCCCAACGAGGCGGTGCTGCCGTGGCAGGGCACTGGGAGGTGGTCGAGAGCGTGGCTCGCCTCGGGCTCGGCGTCGCCGATGCGTTGCCCAGCGCTCTCGTCGGAGGCGCGAGCCGTCTTGCCCGCAGGGTCCTGCCGACCGACGTGGTGCCAGAGGTCGGCGAGGACCTGCCGGGCCCGGGCCGTTCCCGCAGCACGCTCACCGGGCTCGTGGGACCGGCCGAGGCGGAGGTGGTGCTGTTCCCGAGCTGCACGGGTGCGCTTTTCGGAGGTCCGGCCTCCTCGTTCCTCGCGCTGACCGAAGCGGCGGGGGTCGCGGTGACGATGCCCGAGCAGGTCGATTCGCTGTGCTGCGGCACCCCCTGGTCCTCCAAGGGGTTCGTCGAGGGACAGCGCGTCATGGGGGAGCGGGTGGTCGACGCGCTATGGCTCGCGAGCCGCGAGGGCGCGCTGTCCGTCGTCATGGACGGCGCGTCATGCACGCACGGCCTCGAGGGTCTCGACAAGGTCCTCGCCGGAACTCACGCCGAGCGGTTCGCCCGACTCACGGTGCTCGATGCCGTCGCCTGGGTGCGTGCCGCGGTGCTGCCGCGTCTGACGATCCCCGAGCACCGCCGTCTGGATCGAGTGGTGGTCCACCCGACCTGCGGCACCGAGCACCTCGGCGCCACCGCCGACCTCGTCACGCTTGCCGAGGCGGCCGCGCGCGAGGTGGTCGTGCCTGCCGCGTGGGGATGCTGCGGCTTCGCCGGCGATCGCGGCTTGCTGCACCCGGAGCTCACAGCCGGGGCGACCCGCGACGAGGCTGCCGAGGTGGCGGCGATCCGCGATG
>NZ_JBMDXJ010000472.1:0-6455 GCF_048594945.1 Pseudactinotalea sp.
TCCGAGCACGGCCAGGGCACACCGATCACGCTGCCGGGAGCCGTCGTCGGGCCTGCCGGTGGAGCGATCGACGCGAGAACGAGCGCCAGGATCGGAGCGTTGCGCGGCCACGGCACCGGGCTTGCGGGAGTCCAGCGGACGCGCATGGAGAGCGCATTCGGCGCGCCGCTGGGGCGAGTGCGTGTGCATCGTGGCGCCGAGGCGGCGCGCCTCAACCGCTCGATGTCGGCCGAGGCCTTCACGATCGGAGACGACATATTCCTCGGAGGCTCGGCCGCCTCAGGCCCGGTAGCCGAGCGCGTGCTCGCGCACGAGATCGCGCACGTGCTCTCCGAGCCGCGCGGCGGTGGTGCGGTGCGCCGCGCGAACGTGTTCTCCAAGGTCTTCGGGAAGAAGGAGCTCACCGACGACGAGAAGCGGGAGCAAGCCCAGGAGAAGGCCGAGCGGCAGCGCATCAAGGACGAATCGAAGGCCAACAAGGTCGCGGCCAAGCAGAGCAAGCGAACCGAGCGCACCGAGAAGCGAGCGTTGGCGCAGTCGCGCAAGCAGGGCAAAGCGGGCCGCGCGGCACTGCAAGCCTCGATGTACGACCCAGGCCCGAACGGCGAGGACGTCTCCGGTCAGCGAGCCGGAGCGCTCAACGCGCAGTTCGCGGAGGCGCTGGAGTACGAGCTAGGGCTGTACCGGACGCTGATGCTCGGTCGTAGCCGCCGCTCCGGTCAGCAACCGCTCACCGAGGCGGAGGCCGCTGACCAGGCGTACCACGAGACGTGGCACGTGAGGTTCCCGGAGCTGACCTCGGTGCGCCCGCCACGCGAGACCGCTGCCGAGCGATTGGTGATCCAGGTCCGTCGGATCCGCACCGAAGGCTCGATCCAGCAGCAGCAGCTGGCGGACGAGACGCGCGCCGACACGGCGACGATCAAGCTGCGGATGCTCGGACGCAACGTCGAGATCGCCTACGAGCGGATGGCGACGCTGCGAGCAGAGCTCCAGGAGAAGCAGCCGCAACTCCATCCAGCACTCGCGCAGGATCAGGCAGCCCAGGTGATCCGTGGCAGCCTGGATCCGAAGGTTGCCGATGCGATGCCCCCGAAGGACGGCACACTCGACGTCGCTGCGTGGGCGCAGGCGACCGAACGTGTCGAGGCCAAGCAGAGGCAAGCGCAACGAGACCGCGACTCGATCGAGACTTCGCTCGCGTTGCTGCCACCCGATCAGCGGAGCACGAGTCAGAACAAGAGGAAGGACGACGACCCGCTCGCAGCCGCGGACACGGTGCTCACGGGGATGCAGACCTATGGCGCGCCCGTGCTCGAGGGTGTTTCCGGGTTGGGCGGCGCGATCGCCGGTCAGGTGGGTCGGCCGCAGGACAAACAGCTGGCGAAGGACGCGGGTCTGACCAAGACGAGCTACGGTCCCGTGGTTCCGGCGAAGCTCGACCAGGGCATCTCGCAACTGGTCCACGACAGCCGGCAGGCCGACGACCTGCGCTCGAAGGGCCAGCTCAAGCCGCCGACGATGCCGCAGTCGGACGCCACCAAAGCCAAGCTCGGGATGGGACAGGTCGTCGGTATCTTCACGAGCCTGCTCGGCGCGGCGCAATCGGCGCTGTCAATGGTCAAGTCCACGCAGGCCGCATGGAACAACAACGACGCCTACGAGGGGCTCAAGGCCACCAAGGCCGGCGCCGCGGGGCTCAGCGGGCTCGTCGGTGCTGCGAAGAACTCCGCCAACGTGGCCAAGACGATCGATGGCAGCGTTGGGTCGGTCGTCAGCAAGGTGGTGCCAGGGCTGGACATCGCTTCGGCCGTGCTGTCGATCGTCAAGGCCACCATGGACGTCGCCGGCACCGGCATGCGGCAACGAGAGACCGACCTCAGCATGTTCGCGGCGCGGGCCCGCTCGACCGACCGGGTCGACGTCACGGTCTATCCGCTCATGAAGGTCTCACAGGTCTACACCAAGCAACTGGAGAACGGCTGCTGGACCCTCGGCTCCGCGATCGGCGATCTGGTGCTCGCGATCGCCCAGGTCGCCAGTGGAGGCGGGTACGGGATCCCGCTCGCCGTCAAGTCGGGCAAGACGGTGCTCGACAACCTGCACGCGCTCGGCCACTACATCGCGGACAACGTACTCGCCGTGATGGCCAAGCGGACCCAGAAGGAGTCGGAGCTGCTGCACCTGGAGGGCGCGGCCGAGGATGAGCTCAAGCGACACCCCAAGATGGCTGTCGACGGGATCGTGGTGCAGGCGGCACAAGGGGATCCGGTCGCGATCGAGTTCCTCTCGCACTACCGCATCGGCGGCAAGCGGATCACGGCTGCCTATGTGCAGCAGATCAACCCGGCCTCGATACGCCCGGGCGCCGATCCCGAGCAGGGCGGCGGTCAGCACAGCATGTTGTTGGCGCAGATCCGTTCGGCGGTCCTCGGATCGATGAGTACGAGTGCGGATCCCAAGACCACCTATGACGAGATCATGGGTCATCTCGACACGGCGCGAGGCGTCGTGAAGACCGTCGGCAGCACCGCATCGTCGCTCAGCACGAGCTGGAAGCAGACGGGTTCGCTTGCACAGCAGCGCAACCAGCTCGCGAAGGATGCTCGGCTCGGCGACAACAGCAAGACCGATCGCGGCCTGGTCTGGCGCATCCGGATGTATCTCTCGACCGAGAAGCGCGGCAAGCTGACGCAGCGAACGCAGGCGTACCAGGACACCGAGCCGCTGCCACGCGGTGTGATCTGCGTGATCGGGGACAACGAGATCGGCCAGTCGGCCGGCGACCAGGCCCTGAATCAGTTGGTCGCGACCGTGACAGTCGCCGATCTGGAGGCCGAGCTTGCCCGACGACCGCGTCGCAACCCGCCGGAGGCGATCGAGCTGATCCGCGACCTGCTCAAGGGCAAGACCACGGGCAACGTCCCGGTGAGCGCGGACGCGCCGTGAGCGCCCCCGAACCCAGCGACGAGCTCGCGATCACGGCGGCCTACGGCCAGCTCGACGGCGTCGAGCCCGCCTTCGTCAAAGAGGTGTGCGTCGCGCTCGTGGTCGGTGGTTACGACCTCGAGCTGGACGTCGATCTCGCCACGATCGACGTCGAGGCCGCCGACCCCTGGCTCGGCCGCGTCCTCGGCGTCGTGCGCCCGATCGCGCGAAGTGTCAGCTTCTACGCGGTGCACCCCGACCCGGTGCCCGCCGAGCTGCTGGCGCAGGCGAGCGAGCTGGCGATGCGGGCGACCGATGCCGAGTTCGACGTTGCGTTCGAGGTCGACCTGACCGCTGGGACGTTCGCTGCCCGCAGCTCTGTGACCCTCGGCGACGTCGAGGTGAGCACAGGGGTGCTGAGCGGGCTGCTGGGAGTGGCGCTCGCGTCGGCCGAGAGCGCGATCATGCGGTATCGAGCGGCGCTCGAGGCGGTCGCAACAGGCGAGCTGAGCGCAGCGGCCGCGGCGAGCCGTGCGCGGCACGCGGACCTCGACGTGATGGCTGCCGAGATCGCCGCGCTGGAAGAGCGCGTCAGCCCGCCGTCGCCCTGACCTGGCCCGGGTTCACGACCTGGATCACGCCGCCGTAGGCGCACGTGCAGACCGACCCCAACGTGACCACGGGGGCGCCGCCGGCCGTCGTCTGCGCGGTCGTGTTGGACCACGGACCGAGGACCGGGACACAGGGCATCGGGGTGAGGACGCCCATGGCTGCCGCGGTGGCGGCGACCACGCTCGGGTTGGAGGGTGAGCTGCACATGCCGAAGGACGGCACATTGACCAGGGGGATGGTGTCCCGCATGGTGATCGCCGGCTTGCCCTCGATGAGCACGGTCGGGGCCGAGGTGCCCACGAGCGTGGCTGGTGCCGCTCCGAACGGACACATGGCGCTGGCACCGGGGGCGGCTGCTGGTCGTCCCATGACAGTGCTCCTTCTCGGGTCGTTGGGTCACCAGCCGGTGCCGGCCACGGACTGGGTGAGCTGCTCACCCGTCGTCGTGATCAGGCACAGCACGGTGCGGTCGTCCTCGGCCTGCCAGCTGCGCGCCGACGGGACGAGGTAGGTGAAGAAGAGCTCGGAATCGCGGTAGTCGACGCCCACGTACTCCGCGAACGCACCCACGCATGCGCCGTCGGCGAAGTCCTTGAGCATCGCGTCGCCGGGAAACGAGCTTCCCGCCTGGGTGGCGCTGTCCGTGGGCTCGGGATACTCGACGAGCGCGAACACCTCGAGCTCGTGCGGGTCCTCGCACGGCACCGTGGTGACCGCCGCGAGCTCCACGCTGACCTCCTCGTGCGAGGGGGCCAGCACGCACATGCCCGGCACCAGATCGAAGACCGAGGTGCCGCTGCCGTCGTCGCCGTTCAGACTCGAGCAGCCGGCGAGCGCGAGCGCGCAGGCGAGCGCCACCGCTGCGCTGGCGCGCCGGGGCCTGGCTCCGGGCACGGTGGTAGCCCTTCCGTTCGGGGTGTTCGGCTCTGCCGACGCTAACCGCCACCCCGCGCCAGGATCATCGGTAGTCGCTACTGACTTTCTGGCGGCCGGGCACCCCAACGCTGCAGAACCTGCTGCGGAGACATCGTGAGCGTGGCAGCCGCGCTGGCATACCGTCGCCCGACCTGGTCGCGTAGCAGGATCGCCACCTCGAGCAGACCGGCCACCAACAGGTACTGGCCGGTGGACAGGATCAGCGCGGGGACCAGCTCGCGCCCGTAGGAGAGGACGAGTACGCCGAGGAGCAGCGAGACCGCGCCGCTGACATAGAGCAGCACGGTGCGCCACAGCTGGCGCTTGCTGAGCTGGCGCAGCGTGAAGCCGCGCCGCACCTGATACCAGGCGTTGAGCAGGAGCAGCACGCCCAGGAGCGCCTTGCTCGGCGCCACGAGCGACTGCAACAGCAGGATCGCCGCGGTGGCCAGCCCGAGCGTCAGCCCCAGCGCCACGATGCTGCGCGCTCGGGGCCGCAGCCCCTCCCAGCGCTGGATCGCACCGATCAGCACCCGGCCCACCACCACCGCGAACAGCGCGAACAGGCCGAGCGAGGAGACGATCTGCGCCCAGAGCACCGGCTGCACCACGAACAGCAGGCCGATCAGCGCCAGCCCCAGGGCCCGCACCGTGGTCGAGTGCTGCAGCAGTCGGCGGTAGTTGATCTCGGCGATCGCGCGCAGCACCGCCCGCGCCGCCAGCCGGATCGCGTGGCGGGTCTCACCGCGGTGCCGCCCGAAGGTGACGAGCACCGACTCGAAGCCCCCGAAGTCCTGATCGCCGATCTCGGTGACCAGGGTGGCGCCGCCGGCGCCGAGCGCCTCGAAGAAGTCCTGGGTGAAGGTCTTCCGCTCGGCCGGTCCGACGTTCTCGAGCCACTCCTCGAAGGCCTGCTCGATCACCGTGGCGCGCGGGGCGATCCGGTCGGCCTCCACGATGTCGGTGGCGGTCACCTGCCACGACGTGATGTAGTGCTGCAGGATCCCGGGCGCATCGCTGCGCACGATCCGCGCGTGGTCGATGGTGTCGAACAGCAGCCCCACCACGGCGAACTCCGGCACGATCTTGACGATCCGGTCGCCCAGGCGCGCCAGTCGTTCCGGCTGGGCGATCTCGGGCGCC
Organism: Pseudactinotalea sp.; assembly: GCF_048594945.1. Lineage (NCBI taxonomy): Bacteria > Bacillati > Actinomycetota > Actinomycetes > Micrococcales > Cellulomonadaceae > Pseudactinotalea > Pseudactinotalea sp. The sequence continues at coordinate 5,599 of NZ_JBMDXJ010000472.1, forward strand.
AGCCCGGGGCCGTCGTTGGAGTAGACCGCGAGCAGCCGGTCCTGCACGTCGTCGTCGACCGCCATGGCCGCGTACACCGCGAGGTTGCCGCCCTTGGAGTGACCGCCGACGCGAACCGCCCTCGGCGCGGCCGCCACCCGATCCTTCAAGTAGTCGGCGGCCGCCAGCTGGGCCGGGATCGTCTCGAAGCTCATCGTGAAGTCCTCGCGCCACCCGAGGATGGTCCAGTCGGTGCCGCGATAGGAGACGTAGGTGGTGCCGTCGCCGAGCGTGATCGTGACGGCGGAGAACTGCACGCCGCCCTCGGGGTCGAGCAGGTCCACGAAGTCGGAGAGTCGGGCTTCGCCGAACCGTGCCGAGCGGCCCATGTCGGTGAGCACGCTGGAGTCGACGATCGGCAACCGGCGCTCCTCGAATGCCAACGCCGGATCCTGCCCAGCCAGGCTCCGCCGTCGGACCAGGACGTCGGCGGCCTCACGCACCGAGATGCTGCCGCCCTCCTCGGTACTCGGCACGATATCGGCGAGGTTGAGGTAGGAGATCGCGGCGAGCGCGAGGTTGTCGACCGTGTTGAAGGCACGCTCGGCGAACGTCAGGTCGCCACGCCAGCGCAGGTAGTCCTGCAGGTTCATGGCCCGTGGTCTCCTCGCTCGCCGTCCCGGTCCGGCGATTCTTCCGGATCGCTCGCTCCCTGGGGCCTGACCCGTGGCAGCTGGCACGGCCTCGGTCTGGCCATCGTCGCAGCCGTCGCGGCCGCACACGGCGGCGCGCTCAGCCTGACGGCGAATCACGGCGGTGGGTTGCGGGCCGTCATCACGCTGACCGCCGCAGGAATGCCCTAGTCGAGCAGTGCCGAG
>NZ_JBMDXJ010000473.1:0-8736 GCF_048594945.1 Pseudactinotalea sp.
CCGATCAGCACGACCACAGCACCGAGATGACGGCGGAAGGCCGTACCCTCGGTAGCCGGACCTCGCGCCAGGCCCAGGCCTGAGCGCGCTCATCGATACGAAAAGACCCCATGGACTGGTTTGACGGGATCCTCTACCCCCTGAAGTGGGTGGTGGCCTGGATCATGGTCGGCGCCCACAACGTGCTCACCTTCTTCGGCATGCGGTCCGACGGCGGATGGACCTGGCTGCTGTCGATCGTGGCGCTGGTGCTCGTGATCCGGATCCTGCTGATCCCGCTGTTCGTGCGCCAGATCAAGGCCTCGCGGGGCATGCAGCTCGTGCAGCCCGAGATCCAGAAGCTGCAGAAGAAGTACAAGGGCAAGACCGACCCGGCGTCGCGTCAGGCCATGCAGCAAGAGATGATGGCGATCTACAAGGACAACGGCACGTCGCCGTTCGCCTCCTGCCTGCCGCTGCTGGCGCAGATGCCGATCTTCTTCGCGCTGTTCCGGGTGCTGTACTCGCTCGGGCCGCTGTCGACCGGCAACTACCAAGGCCGTGACTCGATCGGTCCGCTGACGCAGGACCTCGCGGCGCAGATCGAGAACTCCACGATCTTCGGGGCCTCGCTGTCCGCGACCTTCCTGCAGTCGGACCTGCTTGCCGTCAAGATCATCTGTGCCGTGCTCGTCGTGCTGATGAGCGCGTCCACGCTGTTCACGCAGCGGCAGCTGACGATGAAGAACATGCCGCAGTCGGCGCTCGACAACCCGATGGCGCGCCAGCAGCGGATCCTCATGTACATCCTGCCGGCGGTGTTCCTGTTCTCCGGCGTGAACTTCCCCATCGGTGTGCTCGTCTACTGGACCACGTCCAACATCTGGACGTTGGGTCAGCAGTGGTGGGTCATCCGCAACAACCCGACCCCGGGTTCGGAGGCCGCGCGCCTGTACGAGGAGCGCAAGGCCCGCAAGGCAGCGCGCAAGAGCGGCGGCGCCCCCACGCTCGAGGATGGCACCGTGCTCGGGTCGACCGTGCTCGAGGACCAGCCCGAGAAGCCGGTGACCGGTCAGCGGCAGCAGCCCAAGAAGGGCACACCGCGCAGCAAGCGGCGGCCCGGTGGCCAGTCGGCCAGCAACCCGGCACCCGCCTACGGCACAGCGCCCGAGCTCGAGGATGCCCCGGCCGAGGATGAACCCGTGACGGATGCGCCGTTGGAGGATGCGCCGTTGGAGGACGACGCCGCGCAGGACGCACCGCCCAAGCCCAAGAAGCGCAAGAAGAAGAAGAAGTGAGCACCGAGATGACCGACACCGAGACCGCCGCGGCACCCGAGGCCACCCCGGCCCCCGCCGTCGAGCAGCAGAACGAGGACACCAGCCGCCTCGAGGCCGAGGGCGACATCGCCGCGGACTACCTCGAGGAGCTGCTCGACATCGCCGATATCGACGGTGACATCGACATCGACATCGACCACGGCCGCGCCGCTGTGGAGATCGTCAGCGAGGAGGACGGCGGCCGCGGGCTGCGCCGCCTCGTGGGCGACGAGGGCGAGGTTCTCGACGCGCTGCAGGAGCTGACCCGGCTCGCGGTGCAGGCACGCAGCGGCGACCGGTCGCGGCTGATGCTCGACATCGCCGGGCACCGGGCGGCGCGGCGGAACGCGCTCACCGAGCTTGCGAACGAGGCGATCGCGCAGGTGCAGACCGGCGGCCAGGACGTCAGCCTCGAGGCGATGAACCCGTTCGAGCGCAAGGTCGTCCACGACGCCGTGGCCGCGGCCGGGCTCGTGAGCGACTCCGAGGGCGTCGAGCCGAACCGCCGCGTGGTTATTCGCGCCGGCTCCTGAACCCCATGACCGGGGCGGGGTCGGAGAGCGGGGTCAGCGACGTCGTCGAGCATGATGCGCGCAGTCGCGAGATCCTCGGGCGAGGGTTCGACGGCGCAGCGACCTTCGCGCAGATGCTCGCCGCCGAGGGTGAGTTGCGTGGGTTGATCGGCCCGCGCGAGCTTCCGCGGCTGTGGCGGCGGCACGTGGTCAACAGTGCGGCGGTCGCGCCGTACCTGCCGGCGAGCGGCTCGCTCGTGGACGTCGGGTCCGGTGCCGGGTTGCCCGGGATCGTACTCGCGCTGATGCGGCCCGACCTGCAGGTGCACCTCGTGGAGCCGATGCAGCGGCGGGTGTCGTGGTTGACCGAGGTGAGCGAGCGGCTGGAGCTGGGGAACGTCGTCGTGCACGCCTCGCGTGTGGAGGACCTGCACGGCGAGCTGGTCGCGGAGGCCGTGACCGCGCGGGCGGTGGCTGCGCTCGACAAGCTCGCGCGGTGGACGCTGCCGCTGGTGCGCCTGGGTGGAGTGCTGCTCGCGATGAAGGGTCAGCGCGCTCCCGAGGAGGTCACCAAGGCGAGCGGGGTGCTGCGCCGTTTCGGCGTCACCTCGGTGGAGGTCCACGACGTGGATCTGTACGACGACGGCGACCTCACCCGGGTGGTCGAGGTGCGCCGGTAGTCGCACCCGGCTGCCACCTCGGGGGCGGACGCAGGGCCGGGCTCGTCAGTACTTCTTGTGCTGGTCCACCACGCCGACAAGCGGGGCACCGGAGCGGAGCGCGAGCACGTTCTCGTAGACGCGTTCGGCGAGCAGCCGGCTGGTCATCTCCGGGGTGTCGGCGGTGTGCGGGGTGATGAGGCAGTCGTCGCGGCCCCAGAGCGGGTGACCGGGTGGCAGCGGCTCCGGGTCGGTGACGTCGAGTCCGGCGCCGGCGATCTGGCCGGCATCGAGCGCGGCCACCAGGTCGTCGGTGACGACCACGCCGCCGCGGGCGATGTTGATCAGCCAGGCGGTCCGCTTCATCAGGCGGAGCTGGGCGGCGCCGATCAGCCCGCGGGTCTCGTCGGTGAGTGCGGTGGCGACGAGGACCACGTCGGCGGTGGTCAGGGCGACGTCGAGCTGGTCGATGCCGAGGGTGCGCTCAGCCGCCGGATGTGGTTCCGGTGAGCGCCGGACCACGGTCACGTGGCAGCGGAACGGTTCGATCAGGCGGATGAACTCGCTCGCGATGCCACCGCCCCCGATGACGGTGACGTGCAGGTCGTACAGCATCGTGGCCTTCGGCTCACCCCAGCTGGTGGCGCGGACCCGCTCGGGCAGGTGGCGCAGCCCGGCCAGTGTCAACGCCAGCGCGTGCTCGGCGACCGGTTCAGCGAAGGCGCCCTTGGCGCAGGTCCAGGTGCGGTGGTCGTTGACGTACCCCTGCTCGACGTAGCGCTCGATGCCTGCGCCGGGAAGCTGGACCCAGACGATGCCGTCGGCGGCGAGTGCGGAGCCGGCGTCGTCGTCATGATCGAAGCCCGACCAGACGAGACCGTCAGCGGCCTCGCCGGGTGCGACGAGCCGACCGCCCGCCTCGTTGACGGCCTCGGCGATCACGGGGGGCGCATGCGGCCCGAGGACGATGCGGGGACGGTCGATCACGGAGGCTCCTCGTGTGCTCATGAGCTGCGTCGGCCGCGGCTCACCGTGTGTCTGCTGGGCAGGTCGAGCTGGGACAACCGGGTGTAGGCGCCGCTGAGGTGGTCGGCGGCCGCGGCACGGGCATGGGCGGGATCGCCGCTGCACAGGGCGTCGCGCAGCTCCTTGTGCTCGGGGAAGCCAACCGTGGGGAAGTCTGGGAAGTTGACGTTGCGGGTGTAGAGGAAGAACGAGACCTGGCTGCGGATCGAGCGCCACACGCGGCTCAGTCGTACGTGGTCGGCGGCCTCGTACATGACGTCGTGGAACGACAGGTCGAGGCGGACCGCCTCCTGCGGCGCGACGGAGCCCGAGGTGACCTTCATGGCGGCGAGGATCCGGTCGAGCTCGGTGACGTGCTCGTCGGTGAGGCGGGTGGCGGCGCGCTCGGCGGCGAGGACCTCGATGGCCTCACGCAGCGTGTGCACCTCGTCCACGTCCTCGCTGGTCAAGACTGAGACGAAGGCACCGCGGTGGCGGCGGATCTCGATCGCTCCCTCCGCCTCGAGCATCGCCAACGCCTCGCGAATGGGTCCGCGGCTGACCTCGAGCTCCTCGGCGAGCTCCGTCTCGCGCAGGTGCTCCCCCGGAGCGAGCTGGCCCGCGGCCAGGCGTTCGCGCAGCACCTGCAGCACGTACTCCGCCAGCGAGGTGCGAGGCGGTCCGGGCATGTGGGTCGTCGGCTCCATGCCGAGCCTCCCCTCCGAGTCGATCTGCAGTGTGCGAACGAGCGCTGTCGCAGCGATCTGTGTCGCGCCAGCGTAGCGCCAGTGTAGATCGCCAACAGCAGACTGTTGACAATCTGCAACAGGCATGGAAGGTTAACGCTCACATCAGCAACGACCCACGCCCCGCACCCCTCGAAGGAGAGGCAGAACGTGACCTCCACGTCCGTCAACCCCGGTATCGCCAAGGACCAGCAGTCGGCCTTCCCGCACGCTGCGCCCAGCGACCCCCATGCCCCGCACGTACGAACTGCGCGTGTGAGCGTGGACGCCGGCAGCGACCAGGGTCCGCTCACCCGGCTCTGGGAGAGCGTCGGCTTCGACGAGATCAACTGGACCTACACGCCGACCGGGCGCACGCTGCTCGGCACCTTCGGTGAGCTCACCGAGACCGGCTTCCACGTGCGGCCGCACTATGTGTTCTGCTCCGGCAACGGCTTCGGCTCACCGCACTGGGGCAACGGCAACGTCTATCACGAGGACGCCGAGGGCAACCCGTACTACGACTTCACGATCGTGGACCAGGTCTACGACGCGATCGTGGAGGCGGGTCACCACGTGCTGGTGGAGATCGCGTTCACCCCGCGCGACCTGCTGCCGCCGGAGGCGGAAGAGTTCGTGGTGCCCTCCAGCCCGACCGTGTACTCGGCATACGAGCACGGCTCCTGGTCCTACCCGCCCCGTGACTACGAGCGCTGGGGTGACCTGGTGGCGGCGCACGTGCAGCACTGCGTCGAGCGCTACGGCCTCGACGAGGTGCGCACGTGGCTGTGGGAGCTGTGGAACGAGCCCGACATCTTCTACTGGCGGGGCACCCCCGAGCAGTTCTACGAGCTCTACTCGGTGACTGCGCGGGCAGTGCGGTCGGTGCTGCCGGACGGCAAGGTCGGCGGCCCGGCGGTGACCGGCGGCGGCGTCGAGTTCATGCGCGGCTTCCTGGCGCACACGCTCGAGCACGGCGACCCGATCGACTTCGTCTCATTCCACACCAAGGGCTCCTCGTTCCGCCCGTGGCGGGTGTACGGGCCGACAGGTGGCGAGGCACCCGAGAAGCAGAACCCCTCGACCCACAAGATGCTGTTCGAGGTCCGGCGGCTGCTGCGCGTGGTCGAGGAGTTCGAGGCGTACCGCGACCTGCCGGCGATCGTCGACGAGTGCGACGCCGGCGTCCCCGCCCACCACGGCTTCTATGACAACGCCAACTTCGGCTTCCAGAACACCGAGTACTACCCCGTGTTCCAGGTCAAGCTGATGAAGAAGCTGCTCGACCTCAACGAGGCCGAGACCGTGCAGGTGGAGCAGGCCACCTCGTGGAGCTGGTACATCGAGGGCGAGCGCTACTTCGAGGGAACCCGCTCGTTCCTCACCGCCGGCGGCGTGGAGAAGCCGTTCCTCAACGCCTATCGGGCACTGGCGCAGCTCGGATCGCACCGGATCGAGGCCACGTCGGATGCCGCACACCCGGTGAGTGCGCTCGACGACGCGATCCGCACCGGTGCGAGCATGCCCGAGGAGGTCGACGTGCTCGCCTCCCGCTCGGACGAGGGTGGGGTGGCCGTTCTCGTGTGGCGACACACGGACGACCAGTACCAGCAGGACGAGGCGAGCACCGCCGTCGAGATCTCGATCTCCGGGCTCGCCGACGGCGAGCACGTGCTGCGGCACCACCGCATCGACGCCGACCACTCCAACTCGCACACGGTGTGGCGTGCGCTCGGGTCACCCCAGGTCCCCACCGACGAGCAGATTGCCGAGATCAAGGCTCGGCAGGGCCTCGAGGAACTCGAGCCGGAGCGACGCGTGAGCGTGACCGGCGGGGTGCTGGAGCTGACCGTCGAGCTGCCGCTGCCGGCGCTGTCATTGCTCACGGTGGAGCCGGCTTGATGCAGCGGCTCGAGTCCACGGTCTCGCTCGCGGGCGGCGTCACGATCCCGCAGGTCGGGCTCGGGGTGTTCCAAGTGCCGTCAGCGCAGGCCCAGCGGGTGGTCGAGGACGCGCTCGCGGTCGGGTACCGGCATGTGGACACGGCCGCGGCGTACGTGAACGAGGCGGGCGTAGGCGCGGCGCTGCGCGCAGCCGATGTGCCGCGTGCGGAGGTGTTCGTCACCAGCAAGCTCCGCAACGGTGACCAAGGCTTCGATCAGGCGTTGCGGGCCTACGACGACACACTCGAGCGGCTCGGCCTCGAGGCACTCGACCTGTACCTGATCCACTGGCCCAACCCGGAGGCCGGGCTCTGGCAGGACAGCTGGCGAGCGCTCGAACGGCTCCTCGATGAGGGGCGGGTGCGGGCGATCGGCGTCTCGAACTTCCTGGTGGAGCACCTGCGCGAGCTGGCCTCGTTCGCGTCGCACGCTCCCGCCGTCAACCAGATCGAGGTCCACCCGGCATTCCAGCAGCGCGAGGTGATCGCCGAGTGCGAGAGGGCGGGCATCGCCGTCGAGGCGTACTCGCCGCTCGGGCAAGGTGGCGCGCTTGAGCACCCCATGGTGCGCGAGATCGCCGCAGCGCACGCGGTCAGCCCGGCGCAGGTGGTGCTCGGCTGGCACGTGCAGCAGGGGCGCGTGGTGATTCCGAAGACCGTCTCGCGCGAGCGGATGGTGGCGAACGCCGCGCTCGCGGGCCTGGCGCTCACCGAGGCCGAGCTCGCGGCGATCGATGCGCTCGAGGCCGGGGACCGCATCGGCAACGACCCGCGCACGTTCGCACTGTCCCAGATCCGCTGACCGCTCCATCCGACGAGGAGATGCTCGATGGCGAGTCCATCCCTGATCGCTGACGCGGCGACCGGGAAGCCCGTGGTCCGCAAGGGCCGGGTCCGTTCGCGCCGCAGCGATCAACGCCCCGGCCAGCGCGCCCGGGAACGCCGCAGGAACCTGTGGATCTACGCATTCCTGCTTCCCACCTTCGTGCTGTACGGCATGTACACGCTCTACCCGATCGTGGCGAGCTACTGGTACTCGCTGGTGGAGTGGAACGGGTTCACTGCCGACCAGCGGTTCGTGGGCTTCGCCAATTACGAGAAGGTGCTGGCCGACCCGCTGTTCTGGTCATCGGTCAAGGTGACGATGCTGTTCATGCTGATCGTGGCGCCGCTGCGCGTCTTCGGGGCGTTCGCGCTCGCGATCCTGCTGAACTCTCCTCGACTTCCGTGGACAGGGTTCTTCCGAACCGCGTACTTCCTGCCGGTCGTGACCACCACGGCGATCGTGGGTGTGGTGATGCGCTTCATCCTCGATCCCGCGAGCGGTCCGGTCGCGGCCGTTCTGAAGTTGTTCGGAGCAGGCCCGGTCGACCTGCTGGGGTCGTCGTCCACGGCGCTCGTCACCGCGGGCGTGGTGTACGTGTGGAAGTTCTTCGGCATCACGTTGATCTACTGGTTGGCGGCGCTGCAGACGATTCCACGCGACCTGTACGAAGCGGCACGCATCGACGGCGCCGGAGCCTTCAAGTTGTTCCGGTACATCACGCTGCCGATGCTGATTCCGTTCCTGCTGATCATCTCCGTGCTGACGATCGAGGACTGCTTTCACGCCTTCGACCTCATGCAGACGATGACCGCCGGCGGTCCCTTCTTCAGCACCGAGATCGTGGAGATCTACATCTACCGCTGGGCGTTCGCCGCCACGATCCCGCAGCTCGGGTTCGCCTCGGCCGCCGCGGTGCTGTTCGGCGTGATCGTGCTCGTGGTCGTGGTCGCCCAGGTCTGGGCGACCGTGGTCTCGCGCCGGCTGCGAGCCCGCTCATGAGCGCGCTCACCGCAGCACGTGCGGACCGTACCCGACGGCGTGGTGCCGGCTTCCGGCGCCGGCTGAGCTGGTGGGCCGTGGCACTGCTGCTGCTCGGTCTCGCCTTCCTCTGGGTGTTTCCGTTCCTGTGGATGGCCTCCGCCTCCCTCAAGACCTCGGGCGAGATCTTCTCCGGCGGGCTCGGGCTGATCCCGGAGGCCCTGCAGTGGGAGAACTACGCCCGCGCCTGGGTGGATGGGAACTTCAGGACCTACCTGCTCAACACGGTGATCGTGACGGTCGCGACCGTGGTCATCGTGGTGGTGCGGTGCGCGCTGGCCGGCTATGTGCTGGGGCGCTACAAGTTCCCCGGATCCCGCGTGATCATCGGAATCCTCGTCGCTACCTTGTTCGTGCCGACCGGCTACACGATCATCCCGATCGTCAAGCTGTCGCTCGAGCTCGGGCTGCTCGACCAGCACAGCGGCATGATCCTTGCGCTTGCCGGCGGCGCCAATGTGGCCTCGATCCTCATCTACGCCGGTTACTTCCGCGGCATGCCGAACGAGCTCGAGGAGGCGGCGATCGTCGACGGCGCGGGCTTCTTCCGCACCTTCGCACGGATCATGCTGCCGCTGTCGATGCCGGTGACCGCAACGGTCGGCATCCTCACGTTCCTCTTCACCTGGAATGCGTTCTTCCTGCCCTTGGTGTTCTCCTTCAGCAACCCGGCACTGCGCACCGTCAGCGTGGGCATGCAGGCGTTCGTGGGTGAGAACTCCACCGACTGG
>NZ_JBMDXJ010000474.1:0-2141 GCF_048594945.1 Pseudactinotalea sp.
GTCGTGGACCTCGCTTCGTGGTGGGTCGGCGCCGTGGTGGTCCCGATCTACCCGACCGCCTCCTCCGCGCAGGCCGCCCAGGTGATCGCCGACTGCCGCCCGGCACTTGCGGTCCTCGGCGGCAGCGCCGAGCACACCATCCTGGACGCGGCACTCGAACGCCTCGAGCCCGCGCCGTCTATCTCGACCTGGACGATGGACACGGGCGCGCACGACCTCGATGCGCTGCGCTCGCTCGGGCACGACGTGACCGAGGACACCGTGGAGGCCCGGCGCGCGCGGGTGCGCTCCGACGACATCGCGACGATCGTCTACACCTCAGGCACGACCGGATCAGCGCGCGGTGTGCGCATCACGCACGCCAACCTCGTCGGCGTGGTCCGGAACGTGCAGGCCGCCTATGCAGAGGTCATCCACGAGGGCGCGAGCACCGTGATCTTCCTGCCGCTCGCGCACGTGCTCGCCCGCGGCCTGCAGCTCGTCGCGATCGCCACGGGGATGCGCACCGCGCACCTCGCGGACCCTGCCTCGGTCGTCGCCACGCTACCGACTCTGCGTCCGACCTTCCTGGTGGTGGCGCCGCGGGTGCTACAACGGATCCGCGCAGCCGTGGCCGCCAAGGCGCAGCGAGCCCACCTCGGCCGCCTCTACGCCGCCGCTGACGTCACTGCGGTGGCATGGGGTCGGCATCTCGAGCGGCGGCAGGACGACCCGAGGGCGACAGCACCGCTCGGGCTCCGCCTCCGGCACGCGGTCTTCGACCGGCTCTTCTACGCACGCGTCCGCGCGCTGTTGGGTGGTCGGGTGGAATCCCTGCTCTCGGGGGCCGCCTCGCTCGGGGCCGACCTGTCCCTCTACTTCCGCGGCCTCGACATCCCGGTCATCGAGGGGTACGGGCTCACCGAGACGACGGCACCCGCCACCGGTCAGCGACCAGGTGACATCCGGGCCGGCACAGTCGGGGTACCGATCCCCGGCACAGCGATCCGGCTGGCCGATGACGGCGAGATCCAGGTCCGCGGCGTCGGCGTCACTCCGGGTCACACCGATCCAGCGGACGACGCCGCCGCGTTCACCGTGGACGGGTGGCTGCATACCGGGGACCTGGGCACTGTGGACGAGCGCGGCCATCTCACCGTGGTCGGTCGACGGAAGGACACCCTGGTGACTTCCTCCGGCAAGAGCATCGAGCCGGGACCGTGGGAGACCACCGTCGGAGCGCATCCTCTCGTGGCCCATGCGGTCATGGTGGGCACCGATCGTCCGTATGCCGCGGCGCTGCTGCTGCTCGCCCCCGACGAGCTGCGTGCCTGGGCCGAGCAGCATGACCGCCCCGACCTCGCCGAGCTGGTGAGAGATCCTGCCTCGCCTCCGGGAACACTGCTCGACGACGCCGCGCTCAGTCTGGCGCTGCAGCCCGCGGTCGAAGCGGCGAACGCGGAGGTCTCCCGCTCGGAGCAGGCACGCCGCTTCCGAGCCGTGATCGTCGACCTCGACGAGTGCACGACGCCGACCCTCAAGCTCCGCCGGTCCGCCTACCTCGAGTCGGCAACAGCGCTGATCGACGACCTCTACGCCTGAGGGCTCAGGCCTGCACGACCACCGGGATGATCATCGGCCGGCGACGCAGCCGTGACGAGGCCCAGCGACCCACAGTGCGACGGATCGCCTGCTGCAGCTGGTGGGTGTCGTAGCTGCCGTCAGCAGTCGCCTCCGCGAGCGCCTTCTCGATCTGCGGCACGATCTCGGCAAGCTTGTCCTCGTCCTCGGCAACCCCGCGCGCGTGCAGCTGCGGCCCGGCGACGAGCTTGCCGTTCTGCGAGTCGACCACCGCAAAGATCGAGATGAACCCCTCCTCGGACAGGATGCGGCGGTCCTTCAGCTCCGCCTCCGTGACGCCACCGACCGAGGAGCCGTCCACGTACACGTAGCCGCAGGGCACGGCGCCGACGATGCGGGCCTTGCCGTCGACGAGGTCGACGACCACGCCGTCCTCGGCGAGCACGACCCGCTCGGCGGGCACACCGGTCTGCACCGCGAGCGCACCGTTGGCGACCAGGTGACGGATCTCGCCGTGCACCGGCATCACGTTCTTGGGGCGCACGATGTTGTAGCAGTAGAGCAGCTCCCCTGCCGACGCG
>NZ_JBMDXJ010000475.1:0-8585 GCF_048594945.1 Pseudactinotalea sp.
GGTCCAGGTCGTCTACAAGCCCGTGGCGGGGGAGCGGCCGCTGTGGGACTTCCCGGATGGCACGCTCGCCCACCGTGAGGTCGCCAGCTATCTGCTGTCCGAGGCGCTGGGGTGGCGCACCGTGCCGCGCACCTGGCTGGGCGACGGTCCGTTCGGCCCCGGCATGGTGCAGCAGTGGCAGGAACCCGAGGGCGAGGTCCGGCCGGCTGTGGCGCTGGTCCCCGCCGCAGACGAGCTGCCGGGCGGCTGGTGCCATGTGCTCGACGGCCTCGACCAGCACGAGCGACCGGTCTCGCTTCTCCACGAGAACTCAGCCGAGCTCCGCCACATGGCCGTGCTCGACGTGCTGGCCAACAATGCCGACCGCAAGGGCGGGCACGTCATCGAGATGACCGATGGGCACCGCTACGGCGTGGACCACGGCGTCACGTTCCACACCGAGCCACACCTGCGGACCATCCTGTGGGGTTGGGTGGGAGAACCCCTCGCAGAGGACGAGCTCGACGGCGTCCGGCGCGTCATCTCCGCTCTCGACGGCGACCTCGGGGTCGCCTTGGGCGGGTTGCTGGCACAGGACGAGGTCGACGCGTGCCGCGCGCGTGCGGAACGGCTGCTGGCGGACGCGGTGTTTCCCGAACCTGCGGGAGAGATGCCCGCCATCCCCTGGCCGCCACTGTGACCGGCACGCGGGCACCGAGCAGAAGGAGTGAATGATGGAGGTCGACGCGCCCGACATTGCCGGGCTCTATCGACGGTTCGCCGAGATCGAGGCACGCGGCTCCTCGGCCACCTACGAACGCCTGTGCCTGGCCGTCGCCGACGATGCCGCCACGCTGCGACTCCTGGCGACGCTGCCGCGCGGCAAGCGACAGCCGAACTTGCTGCTCGGTGCGCTGCGGCTGCTCGGTGCCGACGTCGCCGACCCGCCCGCCGCGCTCGCCTTCGCCGAGAAGCACGCCGCCGACGTCCGCTCGGTGATGCTGGCGCGTTCCACGCAGACCAACGAACCCGCCCGGTGCTCCGTGCTGCTCCCGGCACTCGCGCGGCTTCCCGAACCGCTCGCGATTCTCGAGGTCGGGGCCAGCGCCGGGCTCTGCCTTCCCTACGAGCAGTACACGTACGTGTACGACGTCGGCGACCAACAGGTCCGCATCGGTGACGGCGTGGTTGCGCTCCCGTGCACGGCCGTCGACGTCCCACTCCCCGCAAGCGTCCCGCAGATCGCCGCTCGCCTCGGCCTCGACGCCAACCCCTTGGACGCCGCCGACCCCGAGACGGCCGCGTGGCTCCGGTGTCTGATCTGGCCCGAGCACACCGACCGCGCCCAGCGCCTGACCGCCGCGCTCACCGCCGTGGCAGCCGACCCGCCCAGGGTCATCCAGGGACTGGCGCCGGAGTCACTCCCGGACGCCATCGAGCAGCTGCGCCGACAGGCGCCCGAGGCGACTCCCGTGGTGGTCCACAGCGCCATGGTGGCCTACCTCGACCGGGCTGCGCGCGCCGAGTTCGGGGCGACGTGCCGGGAGCTCGGTGTCCATCGGATCGGGCTTGAGGGCGCGGAGCCGACCCGCGATCTCGGGGTTCGGGTGGGACCAGGGGAGTTCGGAGGGAGGTTCCTGCTCACGCTGGACGATGCGGTCCTGGGACATGCGCATCCGCATGGGCGGGAGCTCGTGTGGCTGGGTTGACCATCCAGCTTTCAACGATCCCGTGACGCCACGGGGGTTTCAACGCTCTTCCGGCATCGGCGGCCGGCTCTTCTGAGATCTCGGTGGATGGTCGTGGTGCCGGAACAGCGTTGAAAGCTGCGCCGTGCCGGAAGAGCGTTGAAAGCTGGGTGGGGTTACTGGTCGCTGCGGGCGCCGAACACGATCTCGTCCCAGCTGGGGACGCTCGTGCGGCGGTTCTTCTGGGAGCGGCGCGTGGGGCGTTGCTTGATCACCGTGGCGTCGGTGGCCTCGTCCGGGCGAGAAGCGGCGGGGTGGGCACCGTCCGGGGTGGTCGCGTCAGGCTCGTCATCCGTGTCGGTGTGCTCCTGGGGAGGCGGCTCTGACTCCTCCTCCTCCTCGGCTGCGGGCTCGTCCCAGAGGGCCGGGGTGTGCGGTGCCGGTGTGAGGACGGTTGGCTTGCGCGGCTCGGGCTCGTCGTCCTCGGCAGCGGCGTCGTCGGCCAGCACCTGAGCGGCGAGGGCGTCGTCGTCGATCTCGAGACGTTGCCGGACCCCGCGCGCGGCGCTGAGCTCGTCGAGCAGCGCCTCGGTGTCGGGGGCGTCGTCGGAGTCGTGCTCGCCGGAGTCGTCGGCGTCCGCGGCATCGACGTTGCGCTCGACGTGCTCATCCGCGTCGACCGACCGAAGGTCGCGTGGGCGGGTGTCGCGGATCACGGCATCGACGGCGGCCAGGGCGGGCGCGACGTCAGCATCGGTCTCGACGTCGTAGAGCCGCGCACCCCGCACGGCACTCAGGTGGCGTCGCGGAGTCCCGGAACCCAGATCGGTCTCCGAGAGCCACCGGCTCTCGTCGTCGATCGCCACCGCGCTCCGGGCCGCGAGATCCACCTGCCAGGTGGCTTCCCTCGCCCTGTCGCCGGCGACGAAACGGGCCAGCACTTCCCAAGGCTCGGCCCCACGCCGTCGGGCATCCCACTCGATCGTCTCCACACCGCGAGCGGCGAGACGATCGACCACGAGATCACCCAGGGTGGGGGAACCCGGCTCCCGGCCCAGCGTCAGGGCGCGCGCGCGCTGCGCCACGTGCTCGCGCTCGGCGAGCGCAGGCCCCTCGTATCGGCGAATCTGTTCGACCGGCACGCCGGTGTCGGCGGCGATGTCCTCGGCGGACGCCCCCGCACGCACCAGTGCCTGGATCTCGCGGGGGCGCAGGCCCTCCGCACGGATCTGCTCCAGCTGCGGGCGGTCGCGCCGGACAGCGGCCCGCAGCGCGTCATCGATCGGCAGCCGGTGTCGCTGCCCCTCCTCGTCGACGAGCACGATGTGCTCGCCGTCGGCATGGATACCGACCAGCTCGAGCTCAGCCATGACACCTCCAAGGACAGGTCACGACGACGAGACTGCCACGCCGAGGCCGCGGAACAGCCGATTCGGGCCGGTGTGGCGGCGCTGGGAGGACATTCGTCGGCGACTCGCACACGATCGGGTGTGCAATTCGGCGCTCGATGGTGCACAATCCCATCGCCTGCGTACGGGAACAATCCGGCGCGCAGTGCGTTGTACCCGCGTACGGCGTTCCCGACACGCCGCTCACGACCCGCACGAACGACGACGACGAGGACCGACGAGAACCACATGGCGACCGACTACGACGCCCCACGCAAGACCGATGAAGAGCTGAGCGAGGACTCGCTCGAAGAGCTCAAGGCGCGCCGTGCCGAGAAGAACTCGGGGACTGTCGACGAGGACGAGACCGAGGCCGCAGAAGGCTTCGAGCTCCCCGGCGCCGACCTCTCCGGCGAAGAGCTCAGCGTGCGCGTGCTGCCACGGCAGGCCGACGAGTTCACCTGCTCGCGCTGCTTCCTGGTGCACCACCGCAGCCAGCTCGCCTACGAGGAGGGCGGCCAGCCAGTCTGCTCGGAGTGCGCTGCCTGACATTCCTGGTCAGCAGCGTCCCGACACGTGACGAGAGCCGCCGCGAGCTCGAGCGGACGGCGGGTCGACACCACCCAGTACGGCGTGGTGTCGGCCTCGTCACGCACCTCCACACGAACCGCCGTGCGCACCCAGGACCGGTGCAGCAGCCACGCGTCGCCGCGCAGCTCCGGCCCGAGCGCCCGCCGGGTAGCGGCGGCATCCAGCGACTCGACCTGCCCGATGTGCTCCGCCTCGAGATACGCCTTGCCCGCGAACAGGCCGGTCGGCTCGACTCGCACCTCGGGCGGTGTCCATGCGAGCCCGAGGGTCACGGCGACCGCGACGCCCACCCCGACCGTGATCGCGACGGGCAGACCGAGCGGGAACATCGCGGCTCCTGCCATCAGCGCTCCGACGGGTGCCAGCAGCCACAGCGCAGCGGAGGCGTGCAGGCGTTCGCGATGCGTACTCACCCCACCAGGGTGCCAGGTGGAGGCGCCGGGTGCGACGCGGACCGTAGGATCGACCGAGTGATCGACCCCGAGCCCGTCCAGGTACTGGTGCACCGCCTCGACCCCGAGCTGCCGCTGCCCGGCTACGCCCACCCCGGTGACGCCGGCCTCGACCTCGTGTCCCGAGAGGACGTCACGCTGCCACCAGCCGGCCGCGCAGCCGTGGCCACCGGAGTGGCGATCGCGCTGCCGGCGGGCTACGTCGGGCTGGTGCATCCACGCTCCGGCCTGGCCCGCAAGCACGGCGTCACCGTGCTCAACGCACCGGGGACCGTCGATGCCGGCTACCGCGGCGAGATCCAGGTGATCCTCGCCAACACCGACCCCCAGGAGGCGTTCACGGTGCGGCGCGGCGATCGCGTCGCGCAGCTGGTCGTGCAACAGGTGGCACAGGCAGACCTGGTGGAGGTCGACACGTTGCCCGGCAGCGACCGTGGCGAGGGAGGATTCGGCTCCACCGGGGGATTCGGGGCCACGACAGGGGAGGAACGAGTATGAGGTGGTTCTCGCGGAAGGCACGTGAGGAGACCGAGCAGGCCGACGCCGTCGACGTGGCCGAGGAGGCTGTAGCCGAGCCTGAGGGGCGAGGCCCCTGGGACGTCGAGGATGTCCCAGAGGTAGGCCAGCGCGTCGACCTCGGCGCACTGCGGATCCCGATGCGTACCGGCATGCAGGTCCGCATGGAGCTCGAACGCAAGAGCCGCCGGATCGTGGCGGTGAACCTGGCGCTCGACGGGTCCGCGCTCCAGCTGCAGGCGTTCGCTGCACCGCGCTCGGCAGGGCTGTGGGAGGAGTTGCGCGGCGAGATCGGCACCACGATCACCAAGCAGGGCGGGTCATCGGAAGAGCAGGACGGCCCGTTCGGCACCGAGCTGCTCGCCCGCCTCCCGGTCCGGACCCCTGACGGCCGCAGTGGCACCCGCGCAGCGCGGTTCATCGGCATCGACGGGCCCCGATGGTTCATCCGGGGCGTGCTCACCGGCAAGGCGTCCTCGGACGCCGACGCAGCGGCCGCGATGGAGCAGGTCCTGGCCGACGTCGTGGTGGTGCGTGGTCATGAAGCGCGCGCACCGCGCGACCTGCTCGGCCTGCACATGCCCGGCAAGCCCGGTCAGGAAGTCCCGGCAGCCACGGCCACCCGCCCGAGCATCGACCTCGGCAGCCCTCGCGGGCCTGAGATCACCGAGGTGCGGTGACCGATGGCACGCGCCTGGAAGGAGCGGTTGCGGCGGGCGCTCGCCTCGACCGACGAGCTTGAGGCCGACGACGAGCTGGTCGAGGCGGCACTTCGCGGCACCACTCCGGTGGCCGAATGCCGCCCGCGTGAGCAGCGCACGCTCTCCGGCGTGCTCCGGGCCGTGCGCTATGCCCCACGGGAGGCGCCGCCCGAGCTTGCCGCCGAGCTCTACGACGGCTCGGGGAGCGTCGAGCTCGTATGGCTCGGCCGCCGCGACATCGCCGGCATCGAACCCGGGCGACGGCTGCTCGTGACCGGGCGGCTGACCGAGGGCGACCATCGCCTCGTGATCTACAACCCGGCATACACGCTCCTGGCGCCGATGGTGGTCGCATGACCTCCGCTGGTCCCGAGGAGGGCACGGGAGCGAGGCGTGGCATGCGCCAGCTCGGCTCCGAGAGCTTCAACGGCCTCGAGGCGGTCGGTGGATGGCGCGGCATGATCGAGTCGGTCGCCCCCGGCTTGGTGTTCGTGGTGGTGTTCGTGGCCGTCCGCGAGATCATGCCGGCCGTGATCGCCTCGGTCGGTGTGGCGGTCGTGGCCACGATCGCCCGCCAGAACCAGCGCACCCCCAACACCCAGGCGGTGGGCGGCCTGCTCGGCGTGGGCATCGGTGCGATCTGGGCGTGGCGCAGTGGCGAGGCACAGAACTTCTTCGCGTGGGGCCTCCTCACCAACGCCGCGTTCGCCGTCGGGGTGACTGTCTCGATCGTGGCACGCTGGCCGGTGGTCGGGTTCATCGTGGCCACGCTGTTCGGCCGGGGCCACACGTGGCGCCAGGACCCCACGCTGATGCGCCGATACACCCTGGCGTCATGGCTGTGGGTCGGTGCGTTCGTGCTGCGGCTCGTGGTGCAGGTACCGCTCTACCTCGGCGGTGACACGGGCTGGCTCGGCGCCGCCCGACTCGTCATGGGGCTTCCGCTGTGGGCGCTGGTGCTGTGGGTGACGTGGGTGTTGGTGAATCCCCGAGCAGAGCCTGAAGCTGCTCCAGATCAGCAGGATCCTGCGACGACGCGATGAGCAGCAGCTCGTCGCCACCCTCGAGGGTGTCGTCGGGTGACGGCGGTATCGGGCGGTCGCCACGGATGATCGCGGCCAGCACGCTGTGCCCGGGCCAGGCGATGGCGCCCACGCGCTGACCGACCACGGGCGTGTCGTCGGCGAGTGTGATCTCGTACATGCTCGCCCCCGAGGCGTGGAACGTGAAGATCCGCACGAGATCGCCGACCGTCACGGCCTCCTCCACCAGCGAGGTCATGATCCGCGGGGTGGAGACTGGGACATCGACGCCCCACGCGTCGTCGAACATCCACTCGTTCTTCGGGTTGTTGACGCGCGCCACGGTGCGCGGCACGGCGAACTCGGTCTTCGCCAACAGGGAGACCACGAGGTTCACCTTGTCGTCACCGGTCGCGGCGACCACCACGTCGCACGTGTCGAGGTGCGCCTCGTCCAGCGTGGAGATCTCGCACGCGTCGGCGAGCAACCACTCCGCCTCAGCGACCGAGGACACGCGCATCGCTGCCGGTTCCTTGTCGATGAGCACGACCTCGTGCTCGTGGTGAAGCAGCTCGCGCGCGATCGAGCGGCCCACGCTGCCGGCCCCCGCGATGACGACTCGCATCAGTGGATCACTCCTTCTCGACCGGCGGACGGACCGCCAGCACCCGCTGCACGTCGTTGACACGAGCGGTCTCGACGAGCATGTGCACCACGTCGTTCTCCTGCAGCAGGTCGTCAGGTGCGGGGATGTAGCCCTCACCGAGCCGCGTCAGGTACGCCACACGCGCCCGAGAGACGCGCTGCACGTCGCGGACCGAGCTCCCCACCCAGGCCGGGTGGGTATCCATCTCGCACAGCCGCACCCGCCCGGAGGCGTCGGTGAACTGAGACTCGGCGCCGCGGGGCATCATCCGCCGCAGCACCTGGTCGGCGGTCCAGCGGACCGTCGCGACCGTGCTGATCCCGAACCGCTCGTAGATCTCCGCACGGCGCGGGTCGTAGATGCGCGCGACGACGTCACTCACGCCGAACGTCTCGCGCACCACGCGCGCAGCGATGATGTTGGAGTTGTCTCCCGAGGACACGGCCGCGAACGCTCGGGCATCCTCGATCCCCGCCTGCACCAGGGCGTCCCGGTCGAACCCGAGACCGGTGACCCGGCGTCCCTCGAAGTCGGCCGACAGCCGCCGGAACGCCTCGGGGTTCTGATCGATGATGCCGACGGAGTGGCCATGCTCCTCGAGCGTCTCGGCCAGCGTCACGCCGACCCGACCCGCGCCCATGATGACGAAGTGCACGACTGCCGAACCTACACCCAGCGGGCCAGGGATGCACAGGTCAATGCGGAACTGCTGCGCGATGCCCAGGCACGTCCCTCGCTGCGTTCTCGTCTCCTCCGATACAACCCCGGTATCGCTCCCTCCTCGGCCTTGCGATGAACGCACCTGGACACCGCTCGCGCACGGCCCCCATTGACCAGTGCATCCCTCGTCGCGCGGGCGTACCATCGGCACTCGTGCCCGACATCGTCGATGCCACCAAGCGCGTACTGGTGGGCGGCCCGGTCCGAAGCGAGAACCTGGGCCACACCCTGCTTCCCAAGCGGGTGGCCCTGCCGGTGTTCGCCTCCGACGCCCTTTCCTCGGTGGCCTATGCGCCCGACGAGATCCTGCTGATGCTCTCGATCGCGGGCCTGGCGAGCTATGCGATCTCCCCGTGGGTCGGTCTGGCCGTGGTGGTCGTGCTCTTGACCGTGGTCGCCTCGTACCGGCAGACCGTCCGCGCCTATCCTTCGGGCGGCGGTGACTACGAGGTCGCGACCACGAACCTGGGCCGATCCGCGGGACTCACGGTGGGGAGCGCGCTGCTGGTCGACTACGTGCTCACGGTGGCCGTATCGGTCTCCTCGGGCGCGCACTACCTCGCCACGGTCCTCCCCGCGGCCCGCGGTCACGAGGCGGCGATCGCGTGCGGCATCGTCGCGCTGCTGGCGCTGATCAATCTGCGCGGTGTGCGGGAGTCCGGCACCGGCTTCGCGATCCCGGTCTACGTGTTCATGGCGGCGATGGGCGCGATGGCGGTGGTCGGTGGCGTGCAGTGGCTGAGCGGCTCACTGCAGCCCGCGGAGTCAGCGGCCTTCGAGCTCACCGCGGAGCCCGGCTACGAGCAGGGCCTGGTCGGGCTCGCGGGGGCGTTCCTCGTGCTCCGTGCCTTCACGTCAGGGGCCGCGGCCCTCACGGGTGTG
>NZ_JBMDXJ010000476.1:0-7710 GCF_048594945.1 Pseudactinotalea sp.
GAAGTCGTCCAGCGTGAGCTCGCCGTCGACGTAGACGTCGACGGTTGTCTCAGGCACGCCGTGGAGCACTGACAGCATCGCTGCGTCGGAGGTCTGAGCATGAGCGGGAACCGAGACGAGTGCGAGGGCGGCTGCCCCCACGATTGCCGGCACCGGGAACATCTTGCGCATTGTGGTCCTTTCCACGGTTGGTGCGGTCGCCGCCTCGACGACACACCCCTACTTCCGCCCGACCGGCGCAATCGGATGCACCTGGATCTAGATCCAAGGTTTGGGAAGATGGCGGCATGCGGATCGACCTCAACGCCGATCTCGGTGAGGGCATGGGTGACGACGGCGCCGTTCTCGATGTCGTCAGCAGCGCCAACATCGCTTGCGGCGGGCACGCGGGCGACGCCGCCTCGATGCGCGTGGCGTGCGAGCAGGCTGTGGCACGCGGCGTCCGCATCGGCGCCCACGTCTCCTACCCGGACCGTGCTGGGTTCGGACGGGTTCCGATGGACCTGCCCGCCGGCGTTCTGCTCGCCTCGCTGGAGGCCCAGCTCGACCAGCTCACGACGGCGGCGCTCGCCGCGGGCGGCCGGGTCACCTTCGTCAAACCTCATGGAGCGCTGTACCACCGGGCCGCGACCGACCCCGAGGTCGCCGAGATCGTGGTGACGATGGCACGACCGGCAGGACTGGCCGTCGTCGGGCTCCCAGGCAGCGCGATCCTCGACCGGGCGGTGGCCGCCGGCCTGCTCGCGGTGCCCGAGGCATTCGCCGATCGCGGCTACCTGCCGAACGGTGCGCTGGTGCCGCGTGGGCAGCCGGGCGCGGTCCTCGACGACCCGGACCTGGTCACGCAGCGGATGGTCAGCCTCGTCCGGGACGGAGAAGTGGCCGCTGCCGACGGGTCCCGGGTGACCGTGGCCGCGCACAGCATCTGCGTGCACTCCGACACCCCGGGTGCGGTGGCGATCGCTCGGTCGGTCCGCACGGGGCTGGAGCGCGCGGGTGTGCAGATCGCGGCGCTGACGTGAACGTGCTGCCTTCCGGGGAGCGGGCGCTGCTCGTCGAGGTCGACGATGCCGCTGCCGCGCACGCCCTCGCCGAGCACCTCCATGCCCGTGCCAGGGCGCTGGCCGAGGAGATCGTGCCGGGGGCGCGCAGCGTCCTCGTGGTCGCCGGGGAGCCTGGCTCGCTGCCGGCGTTGCGGGACCTGCTCACGTCCGCGCCGCAGACCCCGACCCACGTGAGCGAGCCCGACGAGGTGACCATCGCCGTCGACTACGACGGCGAGGACCTCACTGAGGTCGCACGCCTGACCGGGCTCTCGACCCCGGAGGTGGTGCGGCGCCATGCCGGAGCGCGGTACGTCGTCGAGTTCGTCGGGTTCGCGCCCGGGTTCGCCTACCTCGCCGGGCTCGACGAGTCGTTGCACCTGCCGCGCCTCGACAGCCCCCGGCCGAGCGTGCCGGCGGGCTCGGTCGCGATCGCCGGGCCGTACGCGGCGGTCTACCCGCGCTCGTCGCCGGGCGGCTGGCGGCTGCTCGGTCGGACCGACGCGGTGCTGTTCGACGTCGATGCCGAGCCGCCCTCGCGGTTGGTCGCCGGCACCGTGGTGAAGTTCGAGCCGCGATGATCGAGGTGCTGGAGGTCGGCGGGTCGGCGCTGGTGCAGGATCTCGGACGGCCGGGATGGTCACACCTGGGCGTCTCACCTTCAGGGGCTGCCGATCGCGGTGCGCTCGCCGCCGGGAACCGGGCGCTCGGCAACGTGCCCGGCGCCGCCGGGCTGGAGGTGGTCGGCGCGTTCTCGATGCGCGTTCGCACGGATCTGCTCGTGGCGGTCACCGGCGCTGCCGCGCCGGTCCTGCTCGACGGCGTCGCGAACGACGCACGGGTGCTCGCGATCGCGGCGGGCACCGTGGTCTCGTGGGGGATGCCCTCGTGGGGGTTGCGCGTCTACCTGGCGGTGCATGGCGGCCTGGACGCACCGGCGGTGCTCGGGTCGCGCTCCACCGACGTGCTCTCGGGGCTGGGGCCGGCGCCGGTGCAGGCGGGGGATCGGCTCGTCGTCTTGCCGGGGGCCGGACCGATGCCCACGAGCGAGCCTCACCCGCGCGGCGTGCACCCTGCATCGTTGGTGATGCTCGACGCCCTGCCCGGCCCCCGCGCGGACTGGCTGAACGACCCCGATGAGCTCTACCGGAGGCCGTGGCGCGTCTCCGCACTCGCGGACCGGGTGGGCCTACGACTCGAGGGTGAGCCGCTCGGTCGAGCGATCACACGGGAGGTGCCCTCGGAGGGCGTGGTGACCGGGTCGGTGCAGGTGCCTCCGAGCGGCGAGCCCGTGATCCTCGGTCCCGACCACCCGGTCACCGGTGGCTACCCGGTGGTGGCCGTGCTCACCGCAGCGGCGTGCGACGCCGTGGCGCAGCTGCGCGCAGGGACCACCGTGCGCTTCCGGCGGGGTTCGAAACGTCAGTGAAGCCTCAGAGGCCGGAGATCAGGAAGACCAGGTAGCACGCCACGAGGGCGAGGACGAAGGCGTTGGTGACCTTCCGTGCGCCGTCGAGCGCCCACGTGACCCCGACGCCGACGACGCACAGCCACAACGCCACCCCAGCCCCCTGGGTGATCAGGCCGCTCGTGCCGGCAGCGGTGTCGAGCGGGCGGATCGCGAAGACGACGGCCAGACTCGCGCCGATCACGGCGACGACGACGCCCAGGGGCACCCGGAACCGCTCCGCGAACCGTGTCAGCGGGCCGTTCTTCGCGTCGCGTTCGGTCTCCTGCTCCCCGTCGGTGCCCTCGGGCGGCGTGGTTTCGGGAGGAACGGACATGCCGGCCATCGTAGGCGTCGGCACGCGAGTCACCGATCCAGCCGCATCCGATGCAGCAGCCAGAGGAAGTACGGCATCCCGAGCAGCGAGACCACCACACCTGCCGGGAGCTGGCCAGGCGCGATGACCGATCGGCCCACGAGGTCGGAGACGGCCACGAGAGCGGCCCCCAGAAGGATCGTCAGCGGCAGCATCGAGGAGTGGCGCTTGCCGATGATCATCCGCGCCGCGTGCGGTGCGACCAGACCCACGAACGCGATGACACCGATCGCGGCCGTGGCGGCCGCCGTCAACGCCACCGCGAGTCCGAGGTGCAGCAGGCGCGAGCGGCCGACGGCGATCCCCAGCACCTGCGGTGTGGTGTCGTCGATCTGCAGCAGGTCGAGGTCACGCGCGGTGCGCGTGCACACGACCACGCCGGCCACCAGTACCAGCACCATCGGCAGCAGCAGCGCCGGCGTGGTGCCGTACGTCGAGCCGCCCAGCCACGTGATCGCCTTGGCCTGGTTCCACGGGTCGGTCTGCACGATGAGCAGCGTGGTCGTGGCACCCGCCGCGGCGCCGATCCCGATCCCCACGAGGATCGTGCGCATCTGGTCGCCGCGGCCGAGCACCACGAGCGCCAGCGCGGCAACCGCACCGCCCCCGAGCGCGGCGAAGAACAGCAACGAGTCGGACGTGCTGGGCACCAGCACCAGCGCGGCGACCGCGCCGAGTCCCGCGGTCGCTGACACGCCCAGGATGCCGGGGTCGGCGAGCGGGTTGCGGGTCACCGCCTGCACCAGCGCTCCCGCGAGGGCGAGGCAGGCGCCGGCGAGCGCCGACCCGGCCACGCGTGGGAGCCGTGACTCCACGATCACCTGCACGCGCACGGACGCGACGTCCTGCACCCAGTTCCACACATCACCCAGCAGGATCGTCCGGTCCCCGATGAGCAGTCCGGCGATCAGCGCGGTGACCAGGAGCGCAACGGCACCGAGGAGAACCGCCTGCGGGTGGGTGCGACCCCAGCGCAGCCCTGCCGACATCGTGACGATGGACTCGCCGGTGCCGGCGGCGATCCGGAGCCGCCGTGCCAGCACCACGAGGAACAGCGCGCCGATGAGGCTGGTGAGCACGCCCGTGGGCACGGTGACACCGCTGACCGAGCCGAACATCGCACGCAGCAGGACGTCCGCGGTCAGCACCAGCGAGACTCCGAGCACGCCGCTGAGCAGCAGGAAAGGACGCTGCTTGCGGAGCGCGGTGAGCCGGTGCGCCAGCAGCCGGACCAACGCCGGGGCGCAGAGCCCGATGAAGCCGATCGGGCCGGCCACGGTCACGGCAGCCGCTGCCAGCAGCACCGCCAGCACCGCACCCCAGCGGCGGGTCGCTGCGACGGGCACGCCGAGCGCCGCCGCGCTGTCGTCACCCAGCTGCAGCAGGTCCAGGCGCCGCCCCAGCAGCATCAGCGCGCCGATGCCCACGACCACCACGGGAGCCGCGGGCGCGGTGGCGCCGAAGCCGTTCTGTCCGAGTGAGCCGGCGCCCCACGCGAACAGGCGCTGCGTCTCCCACGGGAACAGCATCAGCAGCACCGACGTGAGGGAGCCCAGTCCGAGCGTCAGCACGGAACCGGCGAGCACCAATCGGACGGGCGACATGGTCCCGCCCGAGGACAGGCCGATCACCGCGGCCGCGGCCGCGATCCCGCCGAGGAAGGCCACCATGATGCCCGGCAGTGGGCCGAGCGAGATCCCGAGCGCGGCCACGATCGTCATCGCCAGGTACGCGCCGGCTCCGACACCCGTGGTGTCCGGCGAGGCCAGTGGGTTGCGCGTGATCGACTGCATGGCGGCGCCGGCGACGCCGAGCGCCGTACCGACGATCAGTGCGGCGACCAGTCGTGGCAGTCGCGAGGCGATGACCACCTCGGCGCCCTGGGGCACGTGCCCGCCGGTGATGAGCGTCCACAGCGCGCCGGCGTCGACATCGGCCGTGCCCTGCGTGAGGTGCAGCCCGACCGCGACCAGCAGCCAGAGCGCTCCCAGGCCCGTAGCCGCCAGAAGTCCGCGGGGCCGGGCCGTGGTCGCAGGCGCAGCCGGCCGCGGCCGCGCGGGCGCGCTCGTCAGAGTCATCCTGCGGTGAGAACCTGCACCAGGTCGTCGCTCCAGGCCATCAACGATCCCGGGCCGCCGTACGCCCAGATGCCGTTGGCCGCGGGAGCGACGTGGCCCTCCACCACGAACGGCAGGCCGTCCCAGATCGCGTTGCCGGCCAGCGAGGTCTCGACCGGGTCGTCGGAGTCGTCGTTGTCCCAGTAGAGGAACCACGCGTCATCCGGCACGGCCGTGAGGCCTTCGATGTCGACGTAGGAGAGCCCGTACGCCTCGTCACCCGGGTCGTCCCACGCCGCGGTCAGTCCCATCGCGTCGGCGACCGCCTGCACCGCCGTGCCGGGCCCGTGCATCCGGATGGTGACGTTCGCGCCCTCGGCGTAGGGCGAGGTGAGCACCACCGGCGCACCGCTCAGCCCGGCGGCGTCGATCGACGCCGCGTTCTCGGCGATCGTCGCGTCGAGCTGCGCGAGCAGCTCCTCCGCTGCCTCCTGCTGACCGATCGTGGTCGCGATGAGGTCGACGCGCTCGGAGAGCGTGCCCAGCGGGTCGCTGGCGTCCGCCACGTCCACCGTCATCACCGGTGCGATGGCGGCCAGCTGATCGGCCACGGCCTCCGGCACCGAGCGGCCGCCGCCGAGGATCAGGTCGGGCTCGAGCTCGGCGATCGCCTCGACGCTCGGTTCGGTCCGCAGCCCCACGTCGGCCGGTTCGCCGAGGAGCGGCACGGCGTTACCCACCCAGCTGGTGTAGCCGGCGAGATCGGACACGCCCACGAGCTCGACGCCCAGGCTGGTGACGATCTCTGCCTGCGCCCACTCCAGCGCGACCACGCGCTGAGCCGGTCCGTCGGGCAGCGTGATCTCCGCACCCGCCGTGTCGACGACGGTGATCGGATCGGCGTTCGCCGTGCCGTCCGGGGTGTCGCCGTCGTCGATCGGGGCGTCGGTCGACCCGCAGGCGGCGAGCAGCAGGGCGGCGGCTGCGATGCCGGCGACGCTCGTCGCGGCGCGCACAGATCTCATGGGTGTGTCCTCTCGTAGGTGGAGCGGGGGCGCGATGTGATCAGAAGGCGATCGCGCGATCGCGGAAGCGGCGAGCCCGGACCTCGAGCTCGCCGTTGTCGTCGCAGCGCACGGTGACCGGGATCTCGTAGACGTCGGTGAGCAGGTCGGCGTCCAGCGCGTGGTGCGCCGGGCCGTCAGCGACCACGCGGCCGCGAGAGAGCACAAGCACGCGATCGGCTATCTCGGCGGCGTGGTTGAGGTCGTGGAGCACGACGCCCACGGCGACGCCGTGCAGGCTCGCGAGCTCGTGGACGAGCTCGAGGACCTCGACCTGGTAGCGCAGATCGAGGTGATTGGTGGGCTCGTCGAGCAGCAGCACCGAGGTGTCCTGGGCCAGTGCGGCGGCGAACCATGCGCGCTGCAGCTGGCCACCCGAGAGGGTCTCGAGCGGTGTCTCTTGCAGGTCGGCCAGCCCGGTCAGAGTCAGGGCGCGCTCGACGGCGCCATGGCCCTGGGGATCGCGTCCGCGCCAGCCCGACCGGTGCGGGTGCCGGCCGAACTCGACCAGATCGCGCACCGTGAGACCGCTCGGGGTGATGCGCTGCTGCGCGAGCAGCCCCACCCGGGTGGCGAAGTCGCGCGCACTCAGGAGGCTGGTGTCCTCGACGTCACCGACGGCCACCGTGCCCGTGTCGGGTCGCACGAGTCGGCTGAGCGCGCGGAGCAACGTGGACTTGCCCGATCCGTTGGGACCCACCAGCGCCGTGACGGTGCCTTCTGTCAGGGTGATGTCGGTGTGGCTGACCGCCTCGTAGGAGCCGAAGCGGACCGTGAGATCGCTGCCTCGGAGAGCGGGGAGTGGCACAGACACAGGAGTCGATATTAGGGCAGCCTTCCCTTACATAAAACCTCGTCCGACTGGTGGACCGATTCCTCGTCCGAACGGCTGCACGACGTCGCGCCGCGGTGCGACGATGGGGAGATCCGAGAAGGGAGACGAGATGCCTCACGGAGACATCACCCACATCGAGATCCCGGTCACCGACACCGCACGGGCGAGTGCCTTCTACGGCGACCTGTTCGGCTGGAACATCGAGGAGTTCGAGGGCTACGAGGGTTACCCGATGTGGCAGGCCCCCAACAAGATCAGCGGCGGTGGCCTCACCACACGCAGCGACACCGCGACCAGCCCGGTCTCCTACGTCGAGGTCGACTCGATCGACGACGTGCTGGCGAAGGTTGTCGAGAACGGCGGCGAGGTCGTCAACGGCAAGACCCCGATCAGCGAGACGAGCTGGTCGGCGACCTTCCGCGATCCCGATGGCAACGAGGTCGGCATCTACGAGGGCGCCACGAGCGGGAGCGGCGACGCCGGCTGAGTCCCACGCGGCTGCCGAGGCGGTCGGAGGGGCCTCACGATCCCTCCTAGACTCGGGGCATGTCCACGATCGACTCTGCCGAGGTGCTCCGGCTCGCCGGACTAGCCCGGATCGACCTGTCCGAGGACGAGGTGACGCGGCTGGCCGGTGAGCTGGACGTCATCGTCCAGGCCGTCGCCACCGTCAGCGAGGTGGCAGGCCCCGACGTGCCCGCCACCAGCCACCCGATCCCGCTGACCAACGTGTTCCGCGAGGACGTGCCCGGGGCAACCCTGGACCGTGACGTGATCCTGTCGCAGGCGCCCGAGGCACAGGACGACAAGTTCGCCGTGCCGCAGATCCTGGGGGAAGAAGCCTGATGGGCGATCGGAACGATCTCATCACGCTTTCCGCCGCCGACC
>NZ_JBMDXJ010000477.1:0-5666 GCF_048594945.1 Pseudactinotalea sp.
GTGGGGTCAAGAGCAACAGTTTCCTGATTCGTTCGCACCGTGTGCCGCCACCCCGGGAGAGAACCTACCGTCGCCGCAGAAGAATCACAGCGACAGCGACCAGGGCCGCGAGATCTCCGAGGGCAATGAGGCCGACGAGGACCGTGGTCACAAGGGCCATGCCCACATCCTTCCATCCACCGAGCAGGGAGAGAACCGATGAGCCACACCGTCACCATCACGAGCCTGCCGGACGAGACGACCGACGACTACGGATACGAGTTCGGCGGCACGCATGGGGCCGACTGCATGGTTGGCAAGCGGTGCGAGAGGTGGGCGTGCCAGACCATGAATCCCGAGTACGAGACGGAGCGCATCCGCCACGGCCTTGAGCACTGGTGGAACTGGGACAACCGCGAGTGGATCGTGCACGACACCGACGACTGTGCGCTCGGCTACGCCTTCGAGTACCGCACGGAAGAGGAGACGTTCGACGGCCTCGACCTCGGCACCTACCCGGTGAGCATCGAGTGGGAGGACACGTGGTGGATCGAAGTGCAGAACACGGCAGGGGGTGAGGGGCGATGAGCGGCGAGCAGATCGACCTCATGGGCGCGCTCGAAGCGTCGGTTCTCCGTGCACGCCAGCGGGCGAAGGACAACGAGCCGTGCGCGACATGCGGCGGCGACCGACTGCGCACAGACTTCACCGGCAGCGGGCGATGCCACGCACCTATCGCCGGTGTCGTCGGACAGGAAGGAGACAGGCGATGAGCGTCTACGTGGACGACATGTTCCGCAAGGCCACCGTTCCGAACGGTCGCCGCGCCGTCTCGAGTGAGTGGCGCCACATGGAGGCCGACACCCGCGAGAGCTCGACGCGATGGCCGACAAGATCGGCCTTTCGCCGGTCGTATATCCAGAAGCCCGGGCATCCCGTCTACGAGCACTACGACGTGACCCGCCCCATGCGCGCCCGAGCGATCGCCGCCGGAGCGATCCCGATGACGATGCTCGAGCTGGCCGAAGTCCGCAATCGGTGGCGTGCCGCATGGCGCGCCGCCCAGGAAGGGCAGGTAAAGCGATGAGCGGGAGGGCGATGCGCCGCGCGATGGCGAAGGATCTGCACCACCTCGGCGTGCCCGGTGACCTTGAAGCGATCGCCGACTACCTCGTCTCGAAATGCGGGTGGACGCAAGGCGAACGCCAGAGGCTCACGCAGCCACTGACGCGACCGCTGATTAGAGACGACGAGCCGAACCAGGTGCAGGTCGGCATCACCGGATTCACCAGCGATGGCATCCCTGTGATGGGGAATGTCGCGCGCACAGCGGTCGAGCGGGTCGCTGAGGCGAGGGAGCGACAAGCGATGAGGAGAACGCGATGAGCGAGTACACACCTTCCACCGAGCACATCGAGAGCGTCTACGGACGAGTCCACGACACTCACGGCATCCCCGTTCAGTCCCAGGAGCGCCGTGCCGAGTTCCGTCGCTGGCTGGCTGCTCATGATGCCGAGGTACGAGCAGAAGCGTGGGACCAGGGCGCGGAGATGGGGCATCGACTCTACGCCGAGCCCATGAGCGTGATCACCGCGCGGAACCCATACCGGAAGGAGGAGGGATGAGCGAGCAGATCAGTATCACTCTGCCGGGCTATCAGTGGGAGGCGATCCTGCGTGGCCTTGCGTCGAGCGGATGGGACAGCATGCACGCCCTGCTCACCCAGAAGCTGGCTCATGGTGTCGTGGCCGAGGAACCGGAATGGGAGTACGGGTACGACTCAATCGCAGATGCGGAAGCGGAACGCCCTACGATGCGCCGTCGCAAGGCTGGCCCGTGGGTGCCTGTAGAGCAGGAAGGGAGGGACGAGACATGATCTCCACCTTCTGGGCGCGCCGTATCCGCTGGGGTCTCCGCGCCCGTATCACACCCGCATGGTGGCCGGTGTACGTGTTCCTGCCGGCGACGCGGCGCGCGTTCTACCACTCGTTCTACGGGCGAGGACTCTATTCGCCAGCGGTGCGACACCGCCGGCCCACCAACCACGAGATTGGGAGACAAGAGCGATGAGCAACGAACAAGCGATCGAGGCGGCGCGGCGGCGGTTCAACAACGCCGCCCACGCCCTGGCGGCGTCGGTGGACGTGACCGACCGCATCGCAACGGACCCGGAGTTCCCCGCTGATCGCACACCTCGCGCGGATGCCTTGCGCGTCGAGATGAGGGCCACCGACCTGCTGAGGTACCGCGAGGCCGATGCGGCCCTGACGGCAGCAATCCGAGAAGGCGATTGCGAGCACTGCGGGACGGCGATGCCGGACTGCCGCGACGACCGGGGTCGGTTCTGCTGTGAGGACTGCACTCACCCCAGTGCGTGGAATCCGGCGGAGCACTGCCCCGGCACCTGCGGGGCACGTCACCAGATTGCGTGTCCAGACTGCGGCTCGCACCTCATCACCGATTGCAAGCACGGAGTGAATTCGCTCTATGACGAGTGCGCCGCGTGCGACGCGGCAGATGTCGAGGTTGGGAGGGAGTCATGAGCGACTACGTGAAGCTGAGTGAAGCGCCGACCCTGGTGTTCCGGGAGCCGGAGTGCGGCACCTGCGCGCAGGAGTGCCAGTCGGATGGCGACGGCTGGCTATGCCCTTCCTGCGGTACGTCCTGGGGGTACAACGACTATGACCAGGGCGGGACGCTCTACGAGGAGTGGTCGGGCGAGCTGTTGAGCGGGGAACCCGCTCCGCCCGATGCCGACTACTTCAATGACCCGCAACTCAAGGCCAAGCGAGCGGAGCTACAGGCCGCGCAGAACGTCCGCCTCTGGGGTTGCGAGCATGGCATCTTCTGCCGAGGGAAGTGCGCGGCGAATGTCGAGATTGAGAGACAGAGCAATGGCTGACAACTACGCGCGCTACGTCGAGGGCGACGCCGAAGCGGAGCGCAACACGTGCGGCGCGGCCCGTCCCGGACTGTTCCAGATCCGCTGCACCCGAACGGCAGGCCACGGTCCCGCGATCGACCCGGGCGTCGGCGAGCACCTTCCATTGCTCTGTCTCCGAATCTCACGTGTTGCCAGGCCCTCTGCGTCTGATCCGAGAGAAGGTGGATAGTGCCCTGGTTCAAGGTCGATGACGGATTCTGGTCTCACCCGAAAGTCATCGAACTATCAGACGCCGCCGGGTGGCTGTGGGCGCGTGCGGGATCGTACTGTGCGAAGCACCTCACCAACGGTCGAGTCACCAGCGGGACCCTAAGGATGCTTGCCGCTGATCGTGATGCGGCGACGGAGCTTGTACTAGCCGGGCTCTGGGACTTCGATGCAGCCGAGAACGTGTGGGTGTTCCATGACTGGGCCGAGTACCAGCCCACCAGAGAACAGGTGGAAGCGGAGCGAGCGAAGACGCGTGAACGGGTTGAGAAACACCGTGCAAACAGGGTTAGTAACGGTGCGCGTAACGGCGTTACTAACGGTGTTAGTACGGGTGCCCCGTCCCGTCCCGTCCCGACCCCGACTACTACTTACGTTCCTGAGTCAAGTCACGTAACAACCGCGCGCGAAGTGACCGACGAGTTATCCACAGATTCGTTCAAGAGCGTGGTCGCTGACCAGTACGGCATCGACGTCAGCCGGGTCAGGGCACACATCATCGACAAGCTCGGGATAACCCTCACCCCGACGAACACCGTGGCGGTGTCCACATGGTTGCTGAACAAGCCGAAGACGATCCCACACTCGCCGACCAAGTACGTCCTAGGTTGCGTCACACGTTCGCCCGCAGAGGTCGAGCAATACATACACGAAGCCGCGCTGATCTGAGCGCGAAGTCATCCACAGGCCAGCAACCCTCACGGGCGGGTGGCCTTTTCCGTGCAAGGGAGTTTCACGATGCGTCGATCTGATGATTGGCGGTTGTCCGATGAATGGTTCGAAGCGTTCATCGAGGACGCCGAACAGAACCCTGTCCGCAGGAGACGGGTGTTGAGGGAGCGGATTCGTGCGCTCCCGGTGAAGGACACACTCGCGAGGGTGTTTCAAGACAAGACGGACGAGCTGATCAAGTACCTGCGTGGTGAACGTGAGAGGCATCTCAGAGAACAGGAGCGGATCGCATGACCGCGAGCATCATCCACGACCCGGACTTCCCGCACGGCACCCCGGTGGGGTTCACGAACGGGTGCCGGGGGTCGCATTGCCCTGCCGTGTTGCCGTGCCGTGACGTGCACCGCCGATACCAGGGCGAATGGGAGTTCAGGAGAGCGATCGACGCTGGTACACCCCTCGCGCAGATTCTCGAGGAGGAACGGAAAGCCGTCCAGGAGGCCGCAGACGCCGCTCTCGCGGCACGGAAGGCCCGCACGCATGCTGCACGACGTGAACGCGCCAACCAAGCCCGCAGAAAGGCGCGGGCAGGCACCCGGCCGACCCCTGCGAAGCACGGTGGCGAGCTGACCGAGTACCAGCAGCAGATCAAAACCCTCAACCAGGACGGTCTCACGGACGCGCAGATCGCGGAACGCCTCGGCAAAACCCGCAACCAGATCAAAGCCGTCCGCACCTACATCGGCTTGAAACCGAACCACAAACCCACCGTCGTACCCCGGGTGATCGAACTCATCCGCGAAGGCCACGCCAACCGGCCCATCGCCGAAGCCCTCGGTATCCATCACCGGTACGTCGCAACGATCAGACGACAAGAAGCCTCCACCACGGTGGGGGCTTCACTCATTCACGGAGGTGAGGCATGAGCACGGTGTACATCGCGGGGCCGATGAGCGGTCTCCCGGATTTCAATTACCCGGCCTTCCGTGCCGCCGAAGGTGAATTGCGGCGGGCGGGTCATGAACCACTGAACCCTGCCGACGCCGAAGCCCTGAACGATACCGGGGTGCCGCAGGCGTGGGCATGGTACATGCGACACGCGCTCGGCATGGTCATCCGCGCAGAGGGTATCGCCCTCCTACCCGGTTGGGAACGGTCAAGGGGAGCCACGCTCGAGCATCTCGTGGCGCTGCAGCTGGGCATGGACATTCGACCGATCGAAGGGTGGCTGGCATGAGCGCTTTGACGCCGGCTGAGGCCGTGATCGGTGGGGTCGTCCTCTACGTCGCATCTGACCCGCGTATTCAGGCGATGGTCGCGGAGAACGACGAGCAGCACTTCGTGGAGGGGTGTAAGTCTCCGTGGTTCGACCAGATGGTCGGGCAGGCGCTGATCGCAGTTCGGGAGGCATCGGTATGAGTGTCCTGATGGATGAAGAGACAGTCGTCCTCGACGAACCTCTCCATCGAGGTGCCACGCGAACACCGCTGCCCCACAACGAGCTCGGCGTGAAACGCCTACTCGGAGAGTTTTGCGTCGAGCCGTTCGATCTGGTCCTTGAGGATGCGAAGCAGCCGGACGAGATCACGTTGCTGGGGATCGCCGGAGACCTGCCCACCGTCGGAGGTATGACGGATGGGGAGATTCGCCTCCATCTTCTCGATGATGCGACCCGCCTCGGCGAGAGCATCCTTGCTGAAGTCGCCCTGGATTCGTTGATGTGCCATCCCCGCACCATATCGGGGGTGAGCTGATGAGCGCCATGCCGGTTTTGCTTGACCTGTTCTCATGCGCGGGCGGAGCGGCTATGGGATACCACCGTGCAGGGTTCGAGGTTATCGGCGTCGACAAAGACAAGCAGCCC
>NZ_JBMDXJ010000478.1:0-17261 GCF_048594945.1 Pseudactinotalea sp.
CCTCGGGGACCCACGGCACCCACGCGCTCCTCGCTGCCCACCCGGATGTCGACGCGATCGTGGCCTTCAACGACATGGTCGCCTGCGGTGCCGTGCGAGCGCTGCACGAGGCCGGCGTCGACGTCCCCTCCTCCGTCCGACTGGCCGGTTGTGACGGACTCGACCTGGGCGCCGTCGTCACCCCGCCGCTGACCACCCTCGCCGTCGACATGGACGAGGTGGCCGAGGCCGCCGTCGAGATGGCCGTGGAGATGCACGCGGGCACCATCCCCCGGCACGGCGCCCGACTGCGGGTGTCTCACAAGTTGCTGATCCGCGCATCGACCTGACCCCGTGGGGGCGCCCTCCCCTACGCAGGGCGCCACCAGGCTCAGCTCGCGCGCCGGCCCACGGCGAACATGGCGAGCTCCCGCTCGATGCAGTGATCGAGGTGGCTCGCGGGGTCGGTCACGCGCCGCCCACAGGCGTCACAACGGAGAGACTCGCGCACGCCGCCACGGTCGGTGGAACGGTGCAGGTTCAGCAGTGTGTTGGTCACGTACGGGAGACGCGTCGACCAGGCAGGTCATGACGCGCACCACACTGTGATGTATCACACAGGCGGGGTGTCAGCGGTCGAGCACCTGGATCTGGCCGTCGGGAGTGAGCGTGAGTGGCGGCTCCGGGACGCCGAGGTCCTGCCACACGAACGCCGGCCAGCGGGCGAAGAACCCGGCAAGCACGTCGAGCTCGAACGCAATGGCCTCGGGTGTGTGCTCTCGCGGCTGGGTGCGCACCTTGCCGTTCGCGATCGAGAACGGCATGGTGCCCGTGGCCATGAGGTACTCGATCTGGCGAGGGTGCAGCACGTCGTGGGCGAACTTCGGAACCGAGGACCGCACGTCGTAGGCGTCGTTGAACGCGGCGAGCTCGAAGTCGATGGACGGTCCGTTGAAGAGGCGACCCCACCGGCTGTCGTTGGTGACCTGCAGGTCGGGTGAGCCGAACGGGAGCGTGACCTCGTGGATCACCTCGGAGTGGTTCTGCGTGACCGTGCGGGTCTGCGTGTTGCCGTTGGAGTCCGTGTACGTCTCCGTGCGCTGCGTCTGCCAGTGGTGCACGAAGCCCACGAACCAGGAGCCGGTGAAGAACTCACCGTGCACCACGTCCGAGGTGTGGTGGTTCATGCCACCCCCGGTGTGCTCGACCACCGACAGCAGCCCGTCGTCACTGGCCAGGTAGTACCAGGAGGGCCGGTGGTAGAAGCCAAGCCGCATCTCGGGTGGGTTCTGCCGGAACGGTTCGAGCTGCGACCCAGCGCCCTGGACGGCGGTCGCGACCTCGGCGAGCGCATCCAGGTACGCCTCGAGCTCGTCGGGGTCCTTCGGGGCACCGACCTGCGTGAGCTGGTCGCCGTCGACCGCCAGGTTCAGCGGGTACCGGGCACCGAAGGCCGACATCGGCCCACCTGCGACGTTCATGAACGCGTCGGTGAACGCCGGATCCGCGCCGAGCAGCAGGCCACCTCCGGGGAGCATCCCCCGATGCTCGGCCACGACCCCCATGCGGGTCTGCCCAGGACCGGTCGCGACGACCTCGGGCAACGGCATACCGATCGGCATGCACACCACCCGAGCGTCGCCAGCCGCCTGGTACTCGAACACCTGGAAGTCGACTCCGGACCGGGTGCGTCCCACCACATGCTCATCGGTCCCGCGCCGAAACCCGATCCCGAACGGCGGTACCACCAGACCGTTCGCCACTTCGATCGGCGGGTTGGAGTCGAAGTGCCAGCCACGGTCGCGGATCGCCTTGACGTACTTGTGCCGCTTGACAGCGACGTAGATCCCGATCGCGGCACCGATGGCCAGCAGCACCAGCAGCCCGATCACGATCGGCGACGGACCGCCGCCTCCGCTCATGAGCCACCTCGGGATCGCATGATCTCCAGCATCTGCTCGGAGTTCTCCGCGGTCTGCACGATTCCCACCACTGCCTCCAGCGCGAGCCGCACCAGGGTGTTCAGCAGCAGCCAGAGGATCGGCAGGAACACGATCCCGAGCAGCAGCGGCAGGAAGCTCCCGAACCGCAGGGTCGAGACGATGGCGACCAGGCCGGCGATACCGCTGATGATCATGAACAGCAGCTGGAACACCCTGGCGAACTTCGGCGCTCCGAGGCTGGCGTAGCTGAGGTCGAACAGCGCCTTGAAGTAACCGGGCTTGGCCGGCGGCAGTGGGGATGCGGGCGCCAGTGGGGTGTAGGCCGGCTGCTCGCCTCGCCCGTACGGCGCCGACTGGTAGCCAGGAGCCTGCTGCTGCGGCGCCTGCGGGAAAGGCTGCTGCTGGTAGGGCTGCTGCGGCGGCGGTGGAACACGCGGGCCATGAGGTTGCTCGCCCTGCTCAGGCTGACGCGGATAGTTCACGCGAGTCTGGTCATCGGCCTCGCCCTCACGTGGGCCGAACTGGTTCTCGGTCATCTCTCCCCCAAACGGTCGGATCACGGGGAGGCTACCGATCCTTCGCGTCGATTGCCCCGCCGCGGCCGAGCACATCTCCCCATCACGGCCGACGCTGAGCCGGTCGCGGTCGACCGATCAGTCCCGTGTCGGCCGCCAGACGACAAGCGCACCAGCGGTCGTGGTCCGACGCAGCCGCGCTCCCGGCTTGGTGGCGACGATGTCGCCACTCGGTGAGGCTGTGAAGACGCGCGGGCGGTGGCCGCTCATGCCGAGAAGGTGCTCGAGCCGGTCGCGGAGCTGCTCGTTCTCCTCGACCAGCTCGAAGATCCGGGCGATCCCGGCGAGGTTGACGCCCTCGTCCTGGGAGAGTCGCTGGATCTCGCGGAGCTTGTCGACGTCGCGCTCGGAGTAGCGCCGCCCGCGGCCGGTGGCGCGCTGCGGCACGACCAGGCCCAGCCGGTCATACGTGCGCAACGTCTGCGCGTGCATGCCGGCTCGGGCTGCCGCCTCGGAGATGAGGAAGCTCGGCTGGTCGTACCGGGCGGGTGCCATCGTCAGCTCCTGGCCGCCTCGGCGAGCCCGGTGCGCGGGTCCTCGCCCGAGGTCGCGGAGGCGAACTCGGTCAACGCGGAGCGCGCCGCGTCCGAGAGGTTGCGTGGCACCGCGACCTCGATCGTCACGATCAGGTCACCGGTGCCTTTCTTGGTCACCACACCCTTGCCCTTGACTCGCAGGCGAGCGCCCGACGACGTCCCTGCCGGGACCTTGAGCCTCACCGAGGAGCCGTCGAGGGTGGGCACGGAGACGACCGCGCCGTCGACGGCCTCGGGGAACGAGACCGGCACGGTGATCGTCAGGTTGTTGCCGCTGATCCCGAAGACCGGGTGCGGGTCCACAGTCACGGTGACCACGAGGTCACCGGCGGGACCACCACCAGGTCCGGGCTCGCCCTTGCCAGGGATGCGGATCTTCTGACCGTCCTTGACGCCCGGTGGGATGCGGACCTTGGTGGTCCTCCCGTTGACCGTGAGCCCCACCAGGTCGCCCGCCACGGCCTGCCGGAACGGCAGCCGTGCCGAGCTCGTGAGGTCGCGCCCCTTGACCGGTCCGTAGTCGGCACCACCGCGACCGAAGCCGCCGCCCCCGCCGCCGAACAACCCCCCGAGGAGGTCGTCGATATCAGGGCCGCCGGACCCGCCGGCGCTGGTGTACCGCACGCGCGTACCACCACCGCCGGGCGCACCAGCGCCGCCGAACATGCCGCCGAACAGGTCCTCGAACCCGCCGGTGGCACCGCCGGGACCGGAGGCGAACCGCGGTCCGCCTCCGGCCATGGCGCGCAGGGCGTCGTACTGCTGGCGCTGCTCGGAGTCGGACAGGACCGCGTAGGCCTCGCCGATCTCCTTGAACTTCGCCTCCGCCTGCGCGTCGCCGGCGTTCTGGTCGGGGTGATAGGTGCGGGCGAGCTTGCGGTAGGCCTTCTTGATCGCGGCCGCATCGGCGTCCTTGGGCACGCCGAGCGAGGCGTAGAAGTCCTTCTCCAGCCAGTCCTGTCCTGTCATCTCACACCCCTTCCTGTCTCCTCGTTCCTCACTGCGGTCCGACGACCGCGACCCGCGCCGGGCGGATCACCCGGTCTCGGACCTTGTAGCCGGGCTGCAGCACCTGCTGCACCGTCTCGCTGGTGGCGTCCTCGCTCTGGTTGTGCATGAGCGCTTCGTGGATCCCCGGGTCGAACTCCTCACCGACCTCGCCGTACCGCACCATCTCGAAGGTGCCCTGCAGGACCCCTTCGAGCTTCTCGGCGATCGAGGCGAACGGCCCGCTGAGCTCACCGTGCTGCCGTGCGAGGTCGACGTCGTCGAGCACGCCGATCAGCGCCTCCACCACGTCCTCGTGCCCGCGGGTGCGGGCCTCGGTGACCTCGCTGCGCGAACGACGCACGTAGGCGTTGAACCGCTGATCGAGGTTGTAGGTGTCGGCCTTCGCGCGAGCGAGCTGGTCCGCGAGGTCAGCGGCCTCGGCCTTGGCCGAGGCCGCCTCATCGGTCGGGGAGGACTCGGGCGAGCCGACCTCCTCAGGGCTCGCCCCGCCGTCGGGGGATTCCCCGACGGCGGTGGGAGCCTCGGTCTCACGCAGCTCGCCGGTCTCGGGATCGAGCCGCCGCTTGTCGCGGATGGTCGGCTCGCCCTCGAACTCGGGACCGGACGTCACTTGGAGCCCTCCTCCTCGTCATCGACGATCTCGGCGTCCACCACGTCGTCGTCCTCGACCGGAGCGTCCTCGGTGCCGGAGCTGTCGGCCGGGGCGTCTCCCGCGGTCGGGTCGGTGGCGGACTGCGCGTAGAGCGCGTCACCGATCTTCTGCGACGCCTCGACCAGCGCGGACTGCGCCGTGGTGATCGCGTCGAGGTCCTCGCCCTCGAGCGCGGTCTTGAGAGCGTCGACCTTGCTGCGCACGTCGGAGGTGATGTCCTCGGGCAGCTTCTCGGCGTTGTCGGTGAGGAGCTGCTCGGTCGAGTAGACGAACTGCTCGGCGCTGTTGCGCGTCTCCTGCTCCTCGCGGCGCTTGGCGTCCTCGGCGGCGTGCGCCTCGGCCTCGGCGACCATGCGGTCGATCTCGTCCTTGGAGATGCCCGAACCGCCGGTGATCGTCATCGACTGCTCCTGGCCGGTGCCCTTGTCCTTGGCGGACACGTGCACGATGCCGTTGGCGTCGATGTCGAAGGTCACCTCGATCTGCGGCACGCCGCGGCGAGCCGGGGCGATGCCGGTGAGCTCGAAGGTGCCGAGCGGCTTGTTGTCGCGCGCGAAGTCGCGCTCGCCCTGGAACACCTGGATGAGCACCGAGGGCTGGTTGTCCTCTGCGGTGGAGAACGTCTCGGAGCGCTTGGTCGGGATCGCCGTGTTGCGGTCGATCAGCTTCGTCATCACGCCGCCCTTGGTCTCGATGCCGAGGGACAGCGGCGTGACGTCGATGAGCAGCACGTCCTTGCGGTCGCCCTTGATGACGCCGGCCTGCAGGGCCGCACCCACGGCGACGACCTCATCGGGGTTGACGCCCTTGTTGGGCTCCTTGCCGCCGGTGAGCTCGGTGACGACCTCGGTCACGGCGGGCATGCGGGTGGAACCACCCACGAGCACCACGTGGTCGATGTCGTTCACGGAGATGCCGGCGTCACGGATGACGTTCTGGAACGGCGCCTTGGTGCGCTCGAGCAGGTCCTTGGTCATGTCCTGGAACTGCGCCCGGGAGAGCTTCTCGTCCAGGTGGATCGGGCCGTTCTCGCTCATCGAGAGGTACTGCAGCGAGATGTTGGTCGAGCTCGCCGAGGACAGCTCCTTCTTGGCGGTCTCGGCGGCCTCGCGCAGACGCTGCAGGGCGATCTTGTCCTTTGACAGGTCCACGCCGCTGGAGTTCTTCACCTGACCCACGAGCCAGTCGACGATGCGCTGGTCCCAGTCGTCACCACCGAGGCGGTTGTCACCGTTGGTGGCCTTCACCTGGATGGTGGAGAAGTCGTCCTCGTCCTTGCCGACCTCGAGCAGGGAGACGTCGAAGGTGCCGCCACCGAGGTCGAAGACCAGGATGAGCTCGTCCTCCTTGCCCTTCTCCAGGCCGTAGGCGAGTGCCGCGGCGGTGGGCTCGTTGACGATGCGCAGCACGTTGAGGCCGGCGATCTGTCCGGCGTCCTTGGTGGCCTGACGCTCGGCGTCGTTGAAGTACGCGGGCACGGTGATGACCGCGTCGGTGACAGGCTCGCCGAGGTAGGACTCGGCGTCCTTCTTGAGCTTGCCGAGCACGCGCGCCGAGATCTCGGGGGCGCTGTAGCTCTTGTCGTCGATGTCCACGGACCAGTCCGTGCCCATGTGACGCTTCACCGAGGAGATCGTGCGGTCCACGTTGGTGACCGCCTGACGCTTGGCGATCTCGCCGACCAGCACCTCCCCGGTCTTGCTGAACGCGACGACGGACGGCGTGGTGCGTGCCCCCTCCGCGTTCGCGATGACGGTGGGCTCGCCGCCCTCCAGGGTCGAGACCACCGAGTTGGTGGTCCCCAGGTCGATTCCGACCGCTCGTGCCATGGTGTGTGCTCCTTGGTTGAGGTGAGTCTTCCGGGCTCAAGTGTGCTCACGCAGGCTCGCGTGTCAAACTGACTTGAGTCTATGAGGCTCAACTCTTGAGACGCCGTCTTTGTTCCCGATCTCCACCGAGATGGCCGACGGCGGTGTCTCGGGCGCGGTCTGGACGTCCACCCGGTGGGCTCCGCACCCTTCGCAGCGGACGTAGAGCACGTCACCGTGTGACGTGCGGTGGCGGGAGGCGGTCACCCAGGCGTGTTCGTGCTCCCGGGCTTCCGGGGCGGGCTCGGCCGCGTGGACGTGATGGTCGATCGTGGTCATGACGTCATGGTGATGTAATGGTCTTATGCATCTCAACCCTTACGGAGAATACGCGGTGCTGCTCGCGGCATCCCTGGCCGACGACTGGCCCGAGGACCGCGCCGGCATCGTGGAGCGCACCCGCGAGTTCGGCATGACGATGCGCTTCAGCGCCGAGCCCGGCGACCACGCGGGGGTACGCGAGGTGATCGACGACTGGCTACGGGTGGTCGACGCGCACGAACCGGACGAGCGGGCCGCACTGCTCAACACCGAGATGGCCGCAGCGGCGGCATATCCGAGACTCACCGATCACGACGGCGAAGGCTGGCACCTGCACTATCGCGACGAGAAGGCCGGCGTCGCCGCCGTGCTGCGTGCCGTGATCAGCGTGGGCACCTCGCTCCACCTGGTCACCCGCGGCATGCACCGACTGCACCGCTGCGAGTCCGACCCGTGCACGCACGTGGTCGTCGACGTCACCCGCAACGGGCGGCAACGCTACTGCTCGGTCCGATGCGCCAACCGCGCCGCCGTGCGCCGACATCGCGCGGCATCCCACCCGGTGAAACGCTGACCCTGGCGGGCACGCCGCCGTTGCTAGGGTGTCCGTCGCAGCCTCGACCGCGCCGGTGTGCGCGCCGAGGTGGAACCGCTACCGGTTCCCGCGCGCCACGCGTCGCTCGACGCCACCGGCGCACCGCCATGTTCCGCCACGTGGCGCACTCACGTGCGCCCTGATGCAGTAAAGGAGCCGCACCTCCGGGCCTCTCGCCTGCCCTCGAGCCGGCAGTGGCCCAGGTTCGTCCACGCCGCCATCTCACGAGAGGTTCCTCTGTGCCTTCGGCGCACCGCGTCCCCCTGTCCACCTCCTGCCGCGCCAGTGTCTGGCCCGGCGCCGGCCGCCTCGTCCCCACCTAGCTCCGCCCGTCTTCTGCCAGCACAGCACCACTGACACTGACAAGACGAGAGTGAGACACACCCCGTGGGTGACATCCAACAACTGGCGGGACCGATCGTGGTCCTGCTGCTGCTGGCCTTCTTCGGCGGCAGCCTGTACATGTCGATCCGGATCTCGAAGAAGCGCGAGAACGCGGACGGCTACATGACCGGTGGCGGCAAGATCGGCTTCGGCATCTCGGCGGCGTCGATGACCGCGACCTGGATCTGGGCGTCGTCGATGTATGCCTCGGCGACCTCCGGCTACACGTACGGCATCTCCGGCCCGATCCACTACGGGCTGTGGGGTGCGCTGATGATCCTGCTGATCTACCCGTTCGGTCGCCGGATCCGCAAGGTCGCGCCACGCGCGCACACGATCGCCGAGGTGATGTTCGCTCGCCACGGCCGCTCCAGCCAGCTGCTGCTGGCCGGGTCGAACGTGCTCGGCAGCCTGATCAGCCTGACGTCCAACCTCATCGCCGGCGGCGCCCTGGTGGCGATGCTGTCCCCCTTCAGCTTCACGCAGGGCATCGTCACGATCGCCGCAGGCGTGCTGCTGTACACGCTGTGGTCGGGATTCCGCGCCTCGGTGCTGACGGACTTCGCGCAGGTGCTGGCGATGCTCGGCGCCGTCGTCGTGATCGTGCCCACCGTGTTCTTCGCGGCCGGCGGGCCGGAGCTGTTCACGATCGGGGCGGAGAACCTCACGCCGCAGCAGGGCGACTTCTTCTCCTCCGAGGCCTTCTTCCACCAGGGTGCGCCCTACATCGCTGCCGTGCTTGCCTACGCGATCGGGAACCAGACGATCGCCCAGCGGCTGTTCGCCGTGCGCGAGGACCTGATCAAGAAGACGTTCGTCACGGCCACGATCGGCTACGGCGCCACGGTGATCGGCGTCGGCATGCTCGGCGTGATGGCGCTCTATGCCGGCCTCGAACCGATGGGCGGCGACGTCAACAACCTCGTGCCGCAGATGGCCGCGACCTATCTGCCACCGGCGTTGATCTGCCTGTTCTTCATCATGATCATCGGGTCGCTGTCGTCAACGGCGGACGCAGACATGACGGCGCTCGCATCCATCACGATGGCCGACATCTACGGCCAGAACATCGCAGGTAAGCAGCGCGCCAACCCGCGCACGATGCTGCTCGTCGGCCGCCTCACCATGCTCGGGGCGACCACGGCGGCGCTGTGCTTCGCGACCATGCAGTTCAGCATCCTCGACCTGCTGGTCTTCGTGGGTGCCATGTGGGGGGCGCTGGTGTTCCCGGTGATCGCCAGCTTCTACTGGAACCGGGTGACCAATGTGGCGTTCAGCGTCGCGGTCGTCGCGGCACTCGCCGCGTTCCTGCCGGTGCGGTTCTCGTGGGTGGACCTCAACGGCGGCCTCGGGATCGTCAGCGATGTGCTCGCGACGATCGGCATCGGCGTGGTGCTGGGGCTGATGGCCTTCGGCTTCTTCGGGCGCCGGGTGGCATTCGTGGTCGGTGCGGTCTCGGTGGTGGCATCGGCACCGTTCGCGATCGGGTTCCTGCACGACTACCCCGTGCTGTC
The DNA here is from genome assembly GCF_048594945.1 of Pseudactinotalea sp. Classification (NCBI taxonomy): domain Bacteria; kingdom Bacillati; phylum Actinomycetota; class Actinomycetes; order Micrococcales; family Cellulomonadaceae; genus Pseudactinotalea; species Pseudactinotalea sp. Next base: position 9,319 of record NZ_JBMDXJ010000478.1, read on the forward strand.
CGGATCGCTGGTGGCCTACGCCGTCAGCACGATCGTCTGCGTCGGGCTGACGATGCTCAACAAGGACCGCCGCTTCGACTTCGACCTGATCAAGGAGCGCACCGGCAACTTCGACGAACCGCAAGACGACGCCACGCCGCCGCCACCTGCCGGAACGGATGGCGTCCCCGCCTTCTCCGGCGCCCCTGAAGGGAGCAACTGATGGACACCCTGCTGCTGACTGCGTACGTCCTCGTGTGGCCGGTGATCGTGGCCGGCACGCTCTTCGTGATCGTTCGCGCCTTTGTACGCGAGCTGCGCAAGGCCAAGGCCGAAGGTCGCCGGATCATCTGACCCGACGCCGTCGCGCTGGCGGAGCCGCCGTCTCCTCCTGCAGGAGGAGGCGGCGGCTCGCCGAACTCGTCGCTGCGGCCGTGGGCAGCGCACGCGGCTGTTCCTAGCGTCGTTGGTGCCCCGGGAACACACCCGGGCACGACGCAAGGAGATCACAGTGATCGAGGTGAGCGACCTGACCAAGCGCTACGGGTCGACGACGGCGGTGGACGGCGTGTCCTTCACCGCACGGCCCGGTGCTGTCACCGGCTTCCTGGGACCCAACGGCGCCGGGAAGTCGACGACCATGCGGATGATCGTGGGACTGGCGCGCCCCAGTGCAGGCTCGGCGGTGGTGAACGGCCGCCGGTACGCCGACCTGCGCGCGCCGTTGCAGGAGGTCGGCGCGATGCTCGACGGCCGTGCGGCGCATCCCGGCCGCACCGCGTACGGGCACCTGATGGGGCTCGCGCGCACCCACGGGATCGGCCGCGCTCGGGTGCAGCAGGTGATCGAGCTGGCAGGGCTCTCGTCGGTCGCACGCAAGCGCGTCGGCGGCTACTCGCTCGGGATGGCGCAGCGACTGGGGGTCGCCGCAGCGCTGCTGGGCGACCCGAGCACGCTGATCCTCGACGAGCCCGTCAACGGCCTCGACCCCGATGGGGTGCTCTGGATCCGCAGGCTCCTGCGCGAGCTCGCCGACGACGGCCGCACGGTGTTCCTGTCCTCCCACCTCATGAGCGAGCTCGCCGAGTGTGCCGACCGGGTGGTCGTGATCGGCCGCGGCAGGCTGCTCGCCGACGACGATCTCGCCTCGCTCGTGGCGCGGACCTCGACCGGCACCCTCGAAGCCGCCTACCTCGACCTCACCGCCGGTGCCGTGGAGTACGGCGGCAGCGCGCGAGGCACCCAGGTCACGGCCGGGGGCCGGCGATGACCGCGGTCGCCGCCGCTGGCCTGCCGCGCCGCACCGGCGTCGGACTGGGGCGCATCATCGCATCGGAGTGGAGCAAGTCCTGGGGGCTGCGCTCCACCCGCTGGAGCGTCGCAGCGACCGTGGCGATCGGCGCCGTGCTGTGCCTGCTGACCACGATGGACAACGCCGTGGGCGCCGAGGGGTACGGTCACAGCCTCGCGAACCTGGTCGGCAGCAACCTGCTGTTCGCGCAGCTGCCGCTGCTGGTCTACGGAGCGCTCACAGGGGCGGGCGAGTTCGCCGGCCGGAGTGCGGCGTCCACGTTCACGGCCGTGCCGGCGCGCTGGCCGGTGCTCGTGGCCAAGGCGCTCGCGGTCGCGGGCACAGCAGCGATCGCCGCGGTGGCCACGCTCGCCGTGTCCTCGGTGATCCTGCTGCTCGGCCCGTTCGGCCCCGACCTGCAGATCGCGCTCGACGACGGCCAGTCGGTCCGCATCCTGCTCGGCGGTGGGGTCGCGATGGTGCTCCTCGCCGTGCTCGGGCTCGGCGTGGGGGCACTGCTGCGACGTCCGCCGATCGCGATCGCGGTCGTGTTCGCTCTCGGGCTGTCCGAGCTTGCGCTCATGGGCGCCGCCACGGTGGCGCAGTGGCTGCCCGGTCATGCCCTGGTCGCCGTCACTGCCTCGACCGAGTTCCTCGAGGTGGTCTCCTCGATGGGCACGACGGCGGTGGGTCCGTGGGCCAGTCTCGGTGTGCTCGGGGCGTGGGGTCTGGGCGTGCTGGCGCTCGCCGCGCTCCGGCTGGGCCGGGCCGATGTCTGAGCATGCCGTCGCGGTCGCCGGCGCATCGGCGGTGGGCCTGCCGACTCGCCGCGGCGTCGGGCTGGTGCGTGTGCTTGGCTCCGAGTGGGTGAAGGCATGGACGTTGCCCGCCACGCTCTGGTACGTGGCGGCGACGGCAGTGCTGCACGCCACGATCGGCCTCTCGGTCGGCTATAACGCCGAGGCCCCGGCCGCGGGCGGCGTCTCCTCGCTGCTCACCATCGGGCTGGTCGGCTCCCAGGTGCCGCTGCTGATGCTCGGAGTGGTCACGAGTGCGGGTGAGCACGGTGATGGCAGCGCGAGGTCGACCTACGTCGCGGTCCCACGACGGCTCCCGGTGCTGGCGGCCCGATCGATCACGGTCGCGGCGGTCGCCGCGCTGGCCGCGGTCCTCGCGCTCGCGGTCACGTGGCTCGCGCTCCGGCTGTTCGCCGACCGACCCGGCGTCACGCTCACAGCGCCCGACGGCGACCTCGGGCGGGTCCTGATCGGCACCGTGCTCTACCTCGTGGCCGTGACGGTGCTCGCCCTGGCGATCGGCGCCGCGCTTCGCCGCACCGCGGCAGCGGCCGTCACTGCCTTCGTCCTGCTGATCCTGCTCGAGCAGGTGCTGACGATGATGGGCAACGGGGCTGCCGAGATGGTGCGGTCGGTGCTGCCCGGCTGGGCAGGGCGGCTCGTGGCGACGCCCCACGACTCGCTCGTGGTCACCGCGCAGGCCGGCACGCTCATCGCGCCCGGTCCGTGGCAGGGCTACGGCATCCTGGTGGCGTGGACCGTAGCCGCATTACTCGTCGCTGCCGTGGCGGTGCGCCGCAGTGACGTCTGAGCGCGGGGGCCCCGCGGCAGCCACGACCGACGGGGCACGGGCGCGGCTTCGCCGCTGGTGGCGTCGGCAGGTGCACGCCGATGCCGTCGTCTGCCTGAGCTTCGCGCTCGTCTCCGTGCTCACGGTCGCGTTCTACGCCGTGCCCGAGGTGATCTGGTACACCTACCCGCCCGGCTCGCCGATGGCCCACCGGGTGACCGTGGTCGGCATCGTGGTCGCGGTGCTGGGGACGGCGGCGCTGTGGTGGCGGCACCGGTTCCCGGTCGCCGTCGCACGCGGCTTCGCCATCCTCGCCATCGCCTCGCTGTTGCTGACGGGTGGCAGTGGCGCCACAACGATCGGGCTCGCGCTGGCGATGACTGCCGTGGCGTCCTCGCGTCGGGCACGGACCACGTGGTCGCTGGCATTCGGGACCTGGCTTGCCGTCACTATCTTCACCTGGCAGCTTCTGAGCGTCAATTACGTCAACCTCATGGGCCTGGCCCGCACCGGGATCGCTACGGACCTGGACCGACCACCCGGCCGTTGGACGCACGCGATGTGGACCGGCACCGAGCTTGCGCCGGTGACGTCGGAGGAGATCCGGCTCACCGCAGTCGTCACCGTGGCGGCAATGCTTCTTCTTGCCATCGCGATCGGCACGAGTGCGCGGCTTCGCGTGCAACGCGAGGTGGCGCAGGAGGAGCGGGAGCGCACGCTGCGTCGTGAGGAGCAGCACGCGGCGCAGCTCGCGCGCGCGACCGAACGCACCCACATCGCTCGCGAGGTCCACGACGTCGTGGCCCACAGCGTCTCGGTGATGGTCGCCCTGGCCGATGGTGCCGGGGCGGTCGCGACCACCTCGCCGCAGGAGGCACAGGTGGCGATGCGGGAGGTGTCGCAGACCGGCCGTGTCGCGCTGGCCGACATGAAGCGCGTGCTGCTGGCGCTCACCGACGCACCGGCGGCGAGCGGCGATGACGAGGACCTCGCCACCATCGTGTCCCGGTTCCGGCTGGCAGGCCTGCCGGTCGCTGCGTCCGGGCTACAGACGCCGCTGCCGGAGGCGGCCGTCGCACTCGCGACGCGCCGGATCGTGGCGGAGTCGTTGACGAACGTGCTCCGCCACGCCCCCGGCGCGGACGAGGTGAGCGTGGCGGTCGGGCATGACGGCGAGGCGGTCACGATCGAGGTGACCAACAGCGCGGGCGGGACCCCGGCAGTCGACCAGTCCGGCGCTGGGCAGGGCCTTCGAGGAATGCGCGAGCGGGCCGAGCTGCTCGGCGGCGCGGTCGATGCCGGGCCGTCACCGGGGCGCGGTTGGCGGGTAGCGGCGACGCTGCCGATGCGTCGACCTGAAAGGAACTCGTCGCCAGATCGCGCTGCGAGCCCGCACACCGGCCGCGTCGGCGATCTGGCGGCGGATTCCTTCCCGGTGGGAACCCCGACCGGGAGAGATCAGACATGACGACCGTGCTGCTGGTGGACGACCACGCGCTGCTGCGCAAGGGCTTCCGGATGGTGCTGCAGGCCGAGCCCGACCTGGACGTGGTGGGCGAGGCGTCCGACGGCAACGTGGCACTCGACCAGGTGAGAGCGCTGCGGCCCGACGTCGTAGTGATGGACGTGCGGATGCCCGGCGGCGACGGCATCACGGCGACCGCGCAGATCGTCACTGCGCACCCGGGCACGCGGGTTCTCGTGCTCACCACGTTCGACCTGGACGAGTACGCGTTCGGTGCGCTGCGCGCCGGCGCGAGCGGCTTCCTCCTCAAGAACGCCGAACCGGCGGACCTGGCCGAGGCCATCCGCACCGTCGCGCGCGGCGACGCGGTGGTGGCCCCGCGCGCGACCCGGCGGATGCTCGAGCTGCTCTCGGACAAGCTTCCGCGGACCGGAGGCGAGCGCCAGGGACCGCACCCGCGACTGGCCGGCCTGACGCCGCGCGAGCTCGAGGTGCTGCGGCTGGTTGCCGAGGGCATGTCGAACGCGGAGATCGCCGACCACCTCGTGCTCTCGGGCACGACCGTGAAGACGCACGTCGGGAACGTGCTGTCGAAGTTGGGGCTGCGGGATCGGGTGCAGGCCGTGGTGCTGGCGTTCCAGACCGGCCTCGCGGTCCCGGATGAGACGTTGTGACGCGCCCGCGAGTCACTACACTCAGCCCGTCCCGACGCGGCACTCCCGGTTCTGAGATGAAGGAAAGCAACCCGTGCGCCCTGACAACGGCTCTCTTGCCGAGCACCCCGATCACTTCGCGTTCGTCCGCTCGCCGGCCAAGACCACCGCGTTCCTCGTGGTCGGTGTCGTGCTGCTGGTCGTGGCGATCGCCGCGCTGATCAACCTCGACGACCTCAACCAGTGGGGCGTGGAGAACTCGAACACGCGGCGCTCGCGGATGCTCGGTCCGTACCTCGGCTACATCGTGATCGGGCTGGCTGGCGGCTTCGGGATCTGGGCCGTGATCCACGCGCTCCGGACCGGCACCTGGAAGACGACCGGCGGACTGGCTCTGTCGCAGAAGGCGTGGGTGCTCGACGGCGATCTCGACAGCGTCTACCAGCGGCTCGCCACCACCGACCCCAGCGTCTACCTCCCGCTGCCGGTCACGCGTCGCTCCGACAACCTCCGCCGCCGACTGCGTGCCTACAGCCCGGAGGGCAGCGCCGTGACCTACCTGACGATCACCATGGGGGTCGGCAACAACGAGCGCCACTGGCCGCTGATCGCGTTCGAGGGTGCAGCGCACGAGGCGTTCCAGAGCGTGAGCTCGCGGCTGCACAAGCCGTACAGGGGCTGATCGACCGGGAGCGTCGCCGTCAGGGGTGCCGGCCCCAGAACCCGGTCGGCCCGAAGAGGTCGTCGACAACCCCCTGGTAGACGCCGAGATCGGCCAGCACATCGAAGATCGTGTAGCGCGGGCGGATCATGCGCGCAGCCTGATGGGTGGCACGGAAGCGGTCCATCCCGATCCCGATCTGGCTGGGGTGGTGCGGCGCTCCGGCGAGGCGCAACAGCTCCATCATCCGGGTCGGCGAGACCAGCTGGGGTCGAACCCGCTCGACGATCGCGGGCCACCGCTGCTGGATCAGCGCCAGCCGCTGCGCGAGCGCGTCGCCCCGCAGCTGCTTGGCCTGCGACGCCGCGACCGACTCGTCAGCGAACGTGGCCGGGATCGCGGCGCGCACCTCGGCCTCCACCTGCTCGGGTGAGGGTGCCTGCGCGAGGACCCGGTCGACGTCGAGCGTCTCGAGGTCGAAGGCCAGCGCAGCCTCCCAGATCGCGCAGGAGGCGACCGCGCCGACGCCGACCTTGAAGCCGTGCGACAACGGCGGCTCCCAGTCCAGGCCATGTCCCTCCATCTCCCACAAGTGGGAAAACTGATGGCCGGCGCCCGACGCAGGGCGCGAGGACTTGTTCGCCTGCATCCCGAGCCCGGATAGCAAGAGCGACTCCATCAGCGCGGCGACCGCTTGCGGCTCCGAGGCCCCGATCGCTTCCGGCTGCTCCAGGGCTTCCCAGGCCGAGTCCTGCACCAGCGACCAGGACACCGGGTCGATCGGCTCGACCCCCAGCTCATCGGCGAGGATCCAGTCAGCGCCCGCGGGGACCTTCTCCGACAGGTCGCCGTACCCGGTCGAGGTGAGCCGCTGCGGCGCCTTCTCGACGATGTCGAGATCCGCGATCAGGCCGACCGGCGCCGGGCAGCTGCGGGTGATCTTGAAGCCGTCGATCGCGATCGAGGCGCCGAACGCGCTGTAGCCGTCCACCGAGGCAGCCGTGCACACGTTCATGTACGGCCGGCCCAGCTCTCCCGAGGCGAGCTTGGCGATGTCGTTGAGGCTGCCGGAGGCGATGGCGCAGACCACGGCGTCCGGCAGCTCAGCGAGCCGGTCCCGCACGATCGTCACGTTCTCGTAGCCCGCGTACAGCGTGGGAGTGCCGGGGAAGACCATCGGCTCGGCCGCCGCCGGCACGCCGGCCGCCCGCAGTGAGGCGACCACGCGCTCGCCTGCCTGCGCGAACACGTTCTCGTCGGCGACCACGAGCACGGGGCGCGTGCCGAACAGCTCACGGAACATCGCTCCGGTGCGGTCGAGCACGCCGCGGCCGAACTCGATCGCCCTGGTCTCCTCGGCGGTCTCCAGGGCTCGTTCGATGCGGCTCACGGGGCGATGCTCCTGCCGGTGGCGATCCCCTCGAGGATCAGCTGGTCGACGCTGTCGATGATGTAGGTGGGTCGCTCACCCGGGTCGGCTGCCTCGACGTCGGCCACGCCGGAGTCGCCGGTGAGCACCAGCGCGGACGCCATCCCCGCGTTGATGCCGAGCGCGATGTCGGTCATCAACCGGTCACCGACCATCATGCAGCGCGAGGGGTCCACGTCGAGGCCCTGCAGCGCGAGCAGAGCGATCGCTGGGTCGGGCTTACCGATCGTCTGGGCGCAGGTGGCGCCGGTGCTGGCCTCGATCGCCGCCACGATCGCCGCACAGTCGGGCTCGCCACGACCGCCCGGGAACGGGCAGTACCGGTCCGGGTTGGTCGCGACGAGGATGGCGCGCTGGTGCTGCCAGATCGCATCGAACGCGATCTGCAGCTTGCGATACGTGAAGCTGCGGTCGTAGGACGCCACCACGATGTCGATCTGTTCGGGCTCCTCGCTCATCGCGATGCCCGCGTCGGCGAACGCGTCGATCAGCGGCTGCTCGGCGATCGGGAACACGGTCGCACCGGGGTGGGTGGCGGGCAGCCACCGGGTGGTGGCGGTCACCGTGTTAGTGACCTCCTCCACCGGTGTCGGGATACCGAGCCTGGTGAGCTTCGACGCGTACTCGACGGGGCTCTTGGTGGGGTTGTTTGACAGGAAGCGCACAGGGATCCCTCGTTCCCGGAGGCCGACGACGACGTCCCTGGCCCCCGGCAGGAGTTCCTCGCCCAGGTAGATGGTGCCGTCCAGGTCGAACAGGTAGGCGTCGCACAGCTGCTGCGGCAGCGGCGAGGTTTCCGTCACGTGATCATCCTCGGTCGTGGGGCGTCCCGGCCCCTCGCCGCCCCTCGCCGGGCCGGGCCACCCCCAACCGCCCGC
>NZ_JBMDXJ010000479.1:0-3339 GCF_048594945.1 Pseudactinotalea sp.
CCGACGGCGTGACGATCAGCAGCGGCACGGCCGAGGCGCGCGCGAGCTGGTCGTACATGCTCGCGACCTCCCCCGAGGAGTTCTCGACGATCAGGCCGATCGCGATGATCAGCGCGAACGTCACGCCGAGCCCGATGAGCATCCCGACGAGGACCCCGGAGACCGTGCGCAGCAGCTCTCCCACCGCGCCGATCGGGTACTCCTCCCAGTACGGCTCCTCGTCGCGGTCTGCGCTGCCCGATGTCATGCCGTGAACCTACACGGGGGCGTGCGGGCGTGGCCGCCGCTCAGGAGAACGGCCCGCCGGAGCCAGTGACCTGCGCGAGCACGCGCTCGGCGATGAGGGCGTGGGTCGCAGTGTCCGGGTGCAGGCCGTCCTCGAGCGGATGCTCGGCGGTGTCCGCCTCGCCGTAGAGGGAGAGCCCGTCGACCAGGTGCAGGTGCGGGTCCTCCCGCTCCTCGACCACCGCGGCGAGCGCCTCGCGGACGACCCGCAGCGTGAGCCGCCCCGCGGGGACATCCTCAGGGTCCCCGGTCGCCGCGTAGCGCAGTCGGCCCTCGGCGAGAGCCTCGGGGTCGATGCTCAGCGGCCCCGGGGTATCCTCGTGGATCGCGCAGTACAGCGGGGTGGCCAGCAGCAGCGGCACCGTCGGATGCCCGTCGCGGATCGTGTCGAGGAACCCGTGCACGGCGGGGACGAAGGCGCGCCGGCGCATGGCATCGGCGTTCACGAAGTTGATGCCGAACGCGAGGTTGATGACGTCCGCCGGGGCGTCCCGGATGACGCGCGCCATGAGCGGGTCGACCATGGCGGCGCCGCCCATGCCGAGGTTCACCAGCTCCGCCCCGGCCCCGCGGGCGACGAGGGACGGCCAAGTCCGCGCCGGGGAGGTCGCATTCGAGCCCTGGCTGATGGAGCTGCCGTGGTGCATCCAGCGTCGAGGGGCCGACGGGGCGGGGCTGACCGGGGCGTCGCTGCGGAGCTCCAGCAGCTCGAGTCCCTCGTTGTGCGGGAGCCACAGCTCGAGGCGCTTCTCCCCCGGTGGGAGGTCCTCGAGGCGGGTGAGGTGGTCGGGGCCTTCGGTCGTCGTGACCTCGCCGGTCGCGAGGTCCGTGACGACCGAGGTGCCGGCGGTGAGCGGGTCGCTCGCCACGAGCTCCCCGTCGACGACCAGGTCGATCGCGCCGCGGGGCCGGTCCACGCCGCGGAAGGTCACGTGGGTGGGGTGGGAGACCAGCTCGATCACGGTCGTGGTGGTGGTGAGGGCGAGGCGCACGCCCGCGGGCTGGCCCGCCATGGCGGCGAGCTGCCCGTCCCCGGTCTGCCGAGCGACACCGGCGGGGAGCCGGTCGGGCCGCTGCCCGCGGGGCGTGGGCTCGAGGCGTGCGGCGCCGCGCACGAGCTCGAGGGTGAGCGGGGTGGTGATCATCGAGGGCTCCTCTCGCGGTGCGTCCAGGATGCCAGGGGGGCGGTGGGGGCTGAACCCGGCCGGAGCCAACGAAGAGCGGCCGGGGCCATCGCCTGGTCCCGGACGCTCGCCGTCAGACCAGCTCGGCCTTGCCGATGATGTAGGACGGCACGGTGGTGTTCCCACCGATCTGCGTGTCGTAGCTGATGCTGCCGGTCACGGTGATCCACAGCTTGACCTCGTCGTCCTCGACGAACGGGTCGAGCACGGGACAGTCGGACACGCCGTCCCCGGCCACGCCCACGGAGTTGTGCTCGTAGTCGTACCACTCGCTCTGCTTCTCGTGCGAGATCGAGGCCAGGACCATGCACTGACCGGTCGCCGCGTCGAGCTGGGTGATCCGTCCGCAGACGATGATCTGCTCGCCGATGTGGTCGTCCGGCGCCTTGACGATCTGCGCAAGGGTGCGCTCGTCGACCTTCTCGTAGTCGTCGGTGTCCACAGCAGCGGGCTCTTCCGACGTGAGTGCCTCGGTGGTCTGGACGTCCGTGGGTTCGGTCGTGGTGGGAGCCTCCGTGGTCGTCGCGGGCTCGGTGGTCTCTTCCGCGACGGGATCCGCGCCTTCGGCTTCCTGCTCCGGCGCGCTCGGCTGGTCGGTAGTGGCGCCGATAAAAATAAGTGCGCCATCGGGGAGCACTGACCCCAAGGTCATCCATCACTCGCAGGCTGCCGCCGCGTGTCAGCCCCCGCACATAGCGTGAACGCGACGCCACTGAGAGGACAAGCCGATGGAGACGTTCATCAGCGCTACCAGCGCCCTGACGGCCGTGGTCGGGATCGCGATCGCCCTGCTCACCTACACGTCCGACGCCCGGCTCCATCGCCGCATCGCACGACTCCACGCGGCGCACACCATGATGGCCGCAGCCCCTAGCCCGGTCATTCACCGAGCGCTGCGAGGAAGCCTCGCCGAGCTCCAGGCGAGAGAGGCATTGCGGCCTCAGATCCGGACATACCGCTTCGGCGCGATCTCGTTCACCGTACTGCTGGCCGGTCTCACCGCGGAGTCCGTATGGTTCTCCACGGCCCGTGCGATGAACCTCGATATGAAGGTTCCCCTCACGTACACCGTTGTTTTCGTCGCCATAACAGGTGTCTTCGCATGCGCCACGGTCCTGGTGCTGACACTCAATCAGATTCTGTCGAACCGTAAAGACGGTCTCGCCAAGGCGTTCTACGCCGGCGAGGTACCCGATGAAGAGAACCTGGGCGACTTCGTGTCCAATCCGACGGTGCACGTCTCTTGGCGCCGTCCCGCAGCCCGTGCAGTCCTGACAGTGCTCGGAGTGATCACTGGAGGAACGGGTGTGGGACTCGTCGTCACAGCTCCCCAGACGGACCTCTGGCCAGCACTGGTGATCACCGGCACCTGGCTCGCGCTCTCCGGAGCTTGCATCGCCGCCATTTCCACCATCGCCATCGGCCGCACGGGCACGGCACTCGGGCACTCACACCCGACGCGGGGAGACTTCCTTGCCCGGGACTGAACGTCCTACGATCGCTAGAGAGTTGGAAGCGCAGCGTAAGCGGCGGCCGGTACGGCCTACCGTCGATGGTCGACGTCTTCGAGCTCGCCAGATGGAAAATAGCCGATCTCGCCGTGGAACCACCGATGGTCGAATCCATCACCGTGCTCACCGATCTCGAGCTTGTCGACGCATAGGCCACGGACCAGCCTGGCATCGGCGATCAACCCTAGGGGATCTCGCCGGCCCCTCCGGCCAGATCATCTCTGGGAGATGATCGCGGTCTCTGTATCCGAAGCAGGAGGAGCCACACGAAGGCGCCCAGCACGATCATCGACACCGCCATCACCAGCAGGACAGGGAGAGTCGGAGCGAGATCGAGGAAGGAGAAGAGCTCCACGACG
>NZ_JBMDXJ010000048.1:0-3337 GCF_048594945.1 Pseudactinotalea sp.
ACGGTGGGCGGTGTGCCACAGGAGCGCGGAAAGGAGCCGAACGCGCACGTCTACATCCGTGCTCCGTATGGCGTGTTTGCCACCACGGATGGTTACCTCGCGCTGGCTTTCGCAGATCTGGACACGCTGAGCGAGATCTTCGACGATCCTTCACTTCACGGGCTCGATGCCGAGGAGCACGGCTGGACCCATCGCGACGAGCTGTACGCGACCGTGGCGGCTCACCTGACCAGCCGATCCACACAGGAGTGGCTCGACGTGCTGCTGCCGGCAGGGATCTGGGTGGGTCCGGTGTACGGCTACGAGGAGCTGGTCAACGACCCGCAGATCGTTCACAACGGGACGTTCGTCGAGTACGACCATCCCACTGAGGGTCGGGTGAAGACCCCCGGCTTCCCGTACCGGTTCTCCAAGACGCCGCCACGGGTCGATCGCGGCGCACCGCTGGCGGGCGAGCACACGCGCGAGATCCTCGCCGAGCTGGGGATCGATGACGACCGCGTGAGCGACCTGCTGGCCTCCGGTGTGATCGCAGAGCCGAGCGTGCCGGTCGGCTCGTGACCGACGTCGTCGGACTGACGTGGGACCACCCGCGGGGTCGGAACGCGTTGGAGGCTGCGGCCCCGCGTCTCGGTGACAGGTCGCTTCGGTGGGAGGTGCAGCCGCTGGAAGGCTTCGAGTCGGCGCCGATCGCCGAGCTCGCTGAGCGGTATGACCTGCTCGTGCTCGATCACCCGCATCTGGGTGACGCGTATGCGAGCCGATGCCTGCGTCCGATCGATGAGCTGTTCGACGCCGATCAGATCCGTTCGTGGGAACTGGCGTCGGTAGGGCCGAGCCTGGCCTCCTATCGCATGGCTGGGCACCTGTGGGCGCTTCCGCTCGACGCCGCAACACAGGTGTCGGCACGGCTGCTCCGCCTGGTTCCCCAGGCCCCCGCGCAGTGGGAGTCCGTGGCGGACCTGGGCGACGAGGGCCTGGTGGCCCTCAGCCTGGCGGGGCCGCACGCGTTCCTGTCGTTGTGCTCGATGGTGGTTTCGTTCGGTGATGACCCTGGCCGCCGCCCGGATCGCTTCTTCGACCGCTCGACGGCGGAGCGTGCGCTCGGTCTGTTGTCTCGCCTCGCGGAGCGGCTACCTGAAGGCACGGCAGCCCTCAACCCGATCGGTCTGCTCGATCGGATGCGCGAGGTGGGCGACATCGGATACGTGCCGCTCGTCTACGGCTACGTCACCTACGCCAAGGACGTCGCGTTCGGACCACCCCCGGCGCCGGGTGGCCGCGTGGGCTCGACGCTCGGTGGCACCGGGATCGCCGTGACAGCCCGCTGCACGCCATCCTCGGCGCTGCTGGAACACCTGCGCTGGCTGCTGACGCCGCAGACCCAGCGCGGCTTCATCCCCGGGCACGACGGCCAGCCTTCCGCGCGAGCCGCCTGGCTGGATCCGGCCGTGGATGCCGCCGCCCACGGCTTCTACTCGGCGACGCTCGACACGATCGAGGCGGCCTGGGTGCGGCCGCGACTTCCCGGCTACATCCCGTTCCAGGCTGCCGCCTCCGGGGCCGTGCGCGCCGCCGTGCTCGGCACGCGACCGCACGGCGCCGTGCTGGACGAGATCGAGGACCGTTTCGCCATCCTTCGAGAGGACCACCCGTGAGCATCACCTCCCAGACCGAGCTGATCGCCGTCGAGGCGGATGGCCCCGTGATCACCGTGCGAGTCAACCGCCCAGACAAGCTCAACGCGGTCACGCAGGAGATGAGCGAGGAACTCGAACGCATCGTCGGAGCGATCAACGACGATGCGCAGGTGCGCGCCGTCGTCTACACCGGAACCGGCCGCGCGTTCAGTGCGGGCAGTGACATCGCCACCCTCGACCAGTACGCCACCCCGTGGGAGTTCCGCAACAGGCGCGATTACTGCGACGCCTTGCGGGAGCTGCGCAAGCCCGTGATCGCGGCGATCAACGGCTATGCCTTCGGCGGTGGCCTGGAGGCGAGTCTGACCTGCGACATCCGGATCGCCGCCGAGACCGCGACATTTGCCGCGCCGGAGGTCAAGCTCGGGTGGATCGGCGGTGGCGGCATGTCCGCGTTGCTCGCTGCGTCGATCGGCGCCACCAACGCGGCCCTGATGCTGATGACGGGAGAAGCGATCGACGCCGCCACGGCGCTGGCCTGGGGCTTGGTCAGCGAGGTCGTCCCGGCCGGTGATCTGCTCGAACGCGCTCAGGAGCTGGCCGCTGTGATCGCGAGCCGGCCGCCGATCGCCGTCGAGACCGCCAAGGCCAACCTGCGCGCCGCCTGGAACCTCCCTCAGGAACAAGCGATCGTCTACGAGCGGGAGATGCAAGCGATCACGTTCGCTACCGACGATGCTGCCGAAGGTAGGGCCGCGTTCGCGGAGCGGCGCCCGGGCACCTTCCACGGCCACTGAGACCACCGACCCAAGGAGAGCGTGATGACTGAGCCCTGGAGCGGCGCCGCCGCCGATCTGTTGCCGACCGATGCCGCCGAAGCCGTGCTCATCGGCCGAGTCTGGCTCCCCGAGGTCGCGGGCCCGGCCGTCGTCGTGCTCCGAGACGGCGTGCTCCACGATCTGTCGCACACCTTCGCCACGGTGCGCGAGGTCACCGAGACCCACGACCCTGCGCGCGCCGTGCGCGCGACCGCGGGCACCGCCGTCGGCACTCTCGAGGAGATCTGGTCGAACACCGACCCCGACACGCGGCGTACCGACCGGCCGTGGCTGCTGTCGCCGATCGACCTGCACGTGGTGAAGGCCGCCGGCGTGACGTTTCCCGTGTCCATGCTCGAGCGGATGATCGAGGAGCGCGCTCGCGGTGAGGCCGAAGGCGCCGAGGGGATCCGCGCCATGGTGATGGACGCGCTCGGCGGCGATCTGGGCGCGCTGGTCCCCGGCTCTCCCGAGGCTGAGAGGCTGAAGGAGGTCCTCCTCGAAGCCGGCATGTGGAGTCAGTACCTCGAGGTCGGGATCGGACCCGATGCCGAGATCTTCACGAAGGCGCCGGTGCTGGCCACCGTTGGCTCCGGGGTGGACGTGGGCGTGCTCGCGGAGTCGCGCTGGAACAACCCCGAGCCCGAAGTGGTGCTCATCGTGTCCTCGCGGGGCGCCGTCGTGGGTGCGACCCTGGGTAACGACGTCAACCTCCGTGACATCGAGGGACGATCGGCGCTGCTGCTGGGGCGTGCGAAGGACAACAACGCCTCAGCCGCGGTGGGCACGTTTGTGCGGCTGTTCGACGACGGGTTCAAGCTCGCGCAGGTTCGCACCGAGACCGTCACGCTCTCGGTGGAGGGCATGGAGGGCTACGAG
>NZ_JBMDXJ010000480.1:0-7191 GCF_048594945.1 Pseudactinotalea sp.
TGGGGCCGGAGCGGTGCGCTCGGGCGGGGGGGCGGGGGGGGGGGGGGGGGGGGGGGGGGGGGGCCCGCCGCCCCCCCCCACCCCTCACGCCATCAGTTGGCAGGCTCGAGGTTGACGAGGATCTGCACGATCCCCGGCTGCGTCGGGTCTGCGGAGGCGTACTGGTCCTCGTCGGTGGGGAACCCGGTGTAGTTGCGGGTGTTGTACTGACCCAGCAGCGGGTGCGCACCGAGCGGGATCGCCGGGACGTTCTCCACGAAGGCGGTCTGCATGACCTCGAGCGCCTGCTGCCGTTCCTCGTCGGAGGCGGCGTTGGCGTAGCCGTTGAGGGCGTCGGTCACGGCAGGGTCGTCGAAGCGGCCGAAGTTGAACTGGGCGCGATCGTCCACGATCCACTTCGGGTCCATGGTCGAGGTGTAGAGGCCGTAGGCGTTCCCGGTGTCCTCGAGCCAGTGGATGATGGCGTCGAAGTCGCCCTCCTGTCGTGCAGCGTCCCAGCCGCCCCAGTCAGGCTGGTCCACACGGACCTCGATGCCGAGGGCCTCGTCGAGCTCCTCCGCGATCAGCGCCTGCTCGGTGTTCCAGTCGCTCCATCCGGCAGGGACCGAGATCGAGAAGGAGACGGCCTCGCCGTCGGGATCGATCAAGGCGCCGGCGCCGTCCCAGGTGTAGCCGGCGGCCTCGAGAATCTCCCGCGCCTTGTCCACGTCGACGGAGTAGTTCTGGTCTGCATACTCCGGCAGGATCTCGCCCTCGAGCAGGGAGCCGAGGCCCGTAACGCTCCAGATCACCTCGCTCGCGCCTTCGCGGGCGATGTCCACATAGGCCTGGCGGTCGATGGTCCAGGCGAGCGCCTCACGCAGCGCCGGGTCGTCGAAGGGCTTGCGCTGCAGATTGAAGAACACCGTTCCCGCACCTGCGGTCGAGGACACCAGGAAGTGGTTGTTCTCGTCCGCGGCCAGGTAGCTGGTCTCGATCTGCGGGATGAAGGCCTGTGCCCAGTCGGCCTCGCCCGAGACCAGGGCGGTGGTGAGCGCGGCGTTGTCGCCGTAGGAGATGTAGTTCAGCTGCGGAACTGCGAGGTCGCCGCCCCAGTAGTTCTCGTTGGCCGTGAGTGTGACCGACTCCGTCGACCAGACGTCGAGCACGTACGGGCCGGTGCCCACAGCCTGACCCTCTTCGGTCAGCGGGTCGGTGTTGGGGTCCTCGATGTTCTCCCAGATGTGCTTCGGAACGATCGGGGTGTGCAGCACGCGCCCCTGCGCGGTGTATTTGGAGTCGGCGAAGTTCAACGTGATCGCGTCGCCGTCGACCGTGGCGCCCTCGTAGTTGAGGCCGGAGGTGTCGGTGAGCGTGCCGTTGAGGAACTGGTCGAAGGTGAACACGATGTCGTCACCGGTGAAGTCGGTGCCGTCGCTCCACTGGATGCCGCTGCGCGGGACGACCGTGACCGCGGTGTAGTCCTCGTTCCACTCGACGGACTCGGCGAGCCACGGGGTGGTGCCGAGGTCGCCGGTCGGGTTCACCAGGGCGAGCGGCTCGAAGATGACCTTGGCGTAGCCGTACTTGGAGGCTGAGGAGTCGCCCAGGTAAGGGTTGTGCGACTCGGTGGTGATCGCGCCGTCGGGCTTGGCGATCGTGAGAGCGACGCCGGGGCTGTCGCCGTTCCCGCCCCCGTTGCCGTTCCCGCCGCCACCACCCTCGCTCGGTGAGCAGCCGGCCACGACGGCGGCGCTGAGCGCGGCGATCGCGCCGACCGCGATCAGAGATCTTCTTCTGAGCTTCATTGCTTCTCCCTCGAAGTGGTCCTTGATTCAGTGGGAGCGCGACCTCTGCGCTCCCGTCCGACGGACTGCAGCGTCCGCCCACCTAGCTAACTTACTTGTCAGTAAGTGCGCTACGGTGGAGGCTACCTGCAGCAAACTGGGTGCGCAACTACGCGGAGGTGGTCGTGATCGAAAAGACATCTCGCAAGCCGCAATCTCGGCCCACCACGGCACGCAAGCGCGACGAGATCCTCAAGGCGGCGATCGAGACCTTCGGCACCAAGGGGTCGACCAACGGCACGTTGGCCGACATCGCCGACCAGGTGGGAATGACGCATGCCGGCGTGCTGCACCACTTCGGTTCGAAGCAGAAGCTTCTGATGGAGGTGCTGGAGTACCGGGACAAGACCGATGTCGAAGAACTCGTCGACCAGCACATCCCGGGCGGCCCCGAGTTGTTCCTGCACCTGGTACGCACGGCGTTCGCCAACAGCCGCCGCCCCGGCATCGTGCAGGTCTTCACCGTGCTGTCCTCGGAGTCGGTGACCGAGGGGCACGCCGCCCACGGCTACTTCGTGGATCGCTACCGCGTGCTGCGGAACGATCTGCGTGAGGCCTTCGAGGTGCTGTGCGAGCAGGAGGGCGTGACCGACCGCGAGACGATCGACAAGGGCTCCGCGTCGATCCTGGCTGTGATGGACGGGCTGCAGCTGCAGTGGCTGCTCGACCCCTCCGCGATCGAACTCGGCGAGGCCAGCGAGTTCGCGATCGCCGCCATCGTGCACGAGACGTTGCACCCCCGCCCGCCGCTGAGCGACTACGTCAGGGCCGGGGCGTAGCGCCCAGCTCCTCACATACGCTTCAGGCCATGGATCTTCTGGCCAGCGGTCGCGACGCGGACGTCTACCGGCACCGTGACGGCCTCGTGCTGCGCCGCTACCGTGATGGTCGCTCCGCCGAGGTGGAGGGAGCGCTCATGCGTGAGCTCGCACGGCTCGGTTACCCGGTGCCAGCGGTCGAGTCGGCGAGTGGTCCCGACCTCGTGATGGAGCAGCTGGAGGGGTCCACGATGGCCGCGGAGCTACTGAATGGCACCCTCGACCCTCGTGAAGGCGGCAGGCTACTCGCTCACCTGCACGACGCCCTGCACACCCTCCCGTGGCCCGGCGAACAGCCGCTCCTTCACCTCGATCTGCACCCGCTCAACGTGATCATGAGCGGCAGCACCGCCGTGGTCATCGACTGGGCGAACGCGCGCCCCGGCCCCGCAGATCTCGACGTCGCCATGAGTGCTCTCATCCTTGCTCAGGTGGTGATCTCGCCCGAGATCGTCATCGACTCGATGCCCGGGTCGGCCAGCCCCGACGACGGCGAAGCCCACCTGGTCACCCAGCTCACCTCGCTCCTCGGTTCCTTCACGAGCGAGGTGTCTCCGTTCTCCGACCACCTCACCGACGCGGCCGCCCTCCGCCGAGCCGACCCCCATCAGAGCGAGACCGAACTCGCCCAGCTGGCCGACGCCGTCGACCTGGTGCATTCGCTCATCTGATCATGTCGACCAGGTCAGGGTCCTCACCCCGGGGAACTTGAGAATCCACCGATCGACCGTCACGAGCCCGACGTTCTCCACCAGCGCCTGCGCGACGAGGAGCCGGTCGAACGGGTCGCGGTGCTCCCATGACATCGATCCGGCCAATACCGCGTGCTCAGCGGAGATCGGGAGTTCCTGAGCGCCGATCTCTGAGATTCTCGCCGGCCATGACGTCACCAGGCTATCGGCGCCGCCAAGCCGTCCGAGCCGGACCTTGGTCGCTACCTCCATCGCGCAGGCAGCCGACACGAGCAAGGTGTTCTCCTTGCTGGCCAGAGCGTCCCGCACCGTGCTGCCCACCCGCTCGGGTGCGCCCAGCAACCACAGCAGCACGTGCGTATCGAGCAGGTACCTCACTCCCAGGCCGCCAACTCGTCGTCAGGAAGCGGCTCGTCGAAGTCCGCAGGGATCTCGAGACTCATGGTTCCGAAGGTCCGCTCTGGCGGTTCCACGGCAGGGACAAGGCGTGCGACCACGGTTCCGGCCCGCGCGATCTGAATGTCCTCGCCTTGCTCGACCTGGACGAGAAGCGCGGAGAGCCGGGTCTTCGCCTCCTGCACGTTCACGATGGTCATGACACCATCATACGGCGCGTTGGTCAGCCTGACCAGACTAAGTCGGTCTCGATCAGGCCGTGGATTCGCACACCGTGGCTCAGTCATACATCCCCTCCACCCACCACGACTCCCCTTCCCCGGCGAGGAGCAGGGCGGCGTCACCGCAGACGACCTGCACGTAGGTGCGCGGCCGACCACCAGCCCACCAGCGCTCGTGCACCGGCCATGGACCTGCCCAGCCGGTGACCTCGCGGGAACGTCTGTTGACCTCCACCCGGGCGGGCATGCCGTGCAGCACCCCACGATCGCCCACGGTCACGGGACTGCCGTCGTCATCGAGCACCGTGGCCGGCAGCGGCGCGGTGGGCACGGTGGCGGGCAGGGGCGAGGGGATCTGACCGGGCCACGGCGCCTTCGGGTCCCGCAGCGCCACCGGCTCATCGCCCCATGCGACCAGCCGGACCCGGTCCCGCGGCGACCGACCTCCCTGCAGCACCGGGCTCAGCACGGCGTCGGCCCCGATCAGACCCTGCACCCGCAGCGCCGCCCGACCCGCCTGTGCCTGCCCGCGACCCACCCGACCCCACAGCCCGTCGGAGGCGACCGCGGCCGGGCTCACCTCCTCCGCCGCCAGCTCCAGCGCCACCACCGGCGCGCTCGGGCGCTGACCGCTGCGACCCGACAGCCACCCCTCCAGCTGCCACCGCACCCGGTCCGTGAGCTCCACGGCGGTGAGCGCACCGCCATCGAGCCGCCAGGTGCGCTCCAACGCACCGCCATCCTCCGTGCGCGCCTGCACCCGCAACCGGGCGCACACCACGCCGCGCCGCAGCATCACGGTCTGCAGCTCCTCCGCCAGCCGCCGCGCTGCGAACGCGGCCGCGTCGATCCGGTGCGCCGGCGGATCGAGATCGGCCTGCACCACCACGTCCGGCTCGGCCCGCCGCACCCGCGGTGGCTGCGCGTCCAGCCCGCGCGCCAGCCGGTGCGCCTGCAGCCCCAGCGCACCGAACCGTGGCCCCACCTGCGAGGCACGCAGCCGCGCCAGCTCCCCCAGCGTGCCCAGCCCCAGTCGCCGGAACAGGTCCACCAGATCCATCATCCGCGCGCGCGAGTCCCGCGTGGTGGCCACGTGCACCAGGTCGCGGACGACACGCACCGCGTGGTATCCCGCAGCCTCGCGGTGCGGCACCCGCTCCGAGGAGCGTGCCGCGAGCATCGCCGTCAACATCCCATCGGCGATACCCACCTGGGCCTCCACACCTGCCGCCGCCGCCGCCCCCACGAGCGCCTCCGCCAGCGCCTCCTCCGAACCCAGAAATCGACTCGGCCCCTGCGCCGACAGCACCGCCACGCCCGGCCGCAGCAGGCTCGAGGACGGCACCACCTCCTCCAACGCCTGCATCACCGGCTCGAAGGCCCGCACGTCACGCCCCTCATCGGCAGGCAGCAGCACCAGCTCGGGACACATCCCCTGCGCCGCACGCCGCCGCATGCCCCGCCGCACCCCCTCGGCCCGCGCACGCGCAGACACCGCCACCAGCCCGCGGCCATCGTGCAGCGCCACCGGCTCGTGCGCCTGGGCCAGCCCCTCCGCCACCGCGGCAGCCACCGGCCAGTCCGGCACCCACAGCACCGCCAGTCTGGTCGCCAGCTCACTGCTCTCAGGGCCCGGCTCCTGCGGCAGCGGCGTCGAGACCACCGCGCTCATCAGCCTGCCCTCGCGAGATCGACCCCATGGAGCTCACCCTCGCCCGACACGAGGCGAGCACGCTCGCCGACCGGGGTCACACCGCCGTCGGCATCCATCCGCACCCGGACGCGGCGAGGCTGACCGAGCCCGCGCACATACCCGGTGATCGTGGCCTCCCGACCGGTCAGCACACCCTCGCCGGCGCCGACGCCGAGCCAGGACCGCTCCCCCACCTCCAGCACCGCCTGCGCACCCGGCCACGCACCGCCCGACAGCAGCAACGCCTCCCGGTTCCGCAGCCGGTGCCCGGCGCTACGACGATCGGCCTCGCTCAACGCCCGGCAGGGGCCGAGAACCACCACGTCGAAGCCATCGATCAAGGCCCCCAGGACCGAGGGCGCATCGGGACCGGGCTGCGGCACCACCACCGTGCGACTCAGGTCGAGCCCCGCCTCCGCCGCCGCAGCCAGCCCCACATCGGGCATCGCCATCACCGCGCACCACAGATCCTGACCCGGTGCATCGGCGGCGGCAGCAGCCAGCGTCAGCAGCACCGACCGCGACCCTGACACCTGCACCGCCGCACCTCGCCGCAACCCGCCCCACGGCAGCACCTCCTCGAGCCCGGCCGGCAGCGGAAGCAGCAGCTCGGGGGGAAGAGAGGTCGACGGCGGTGCCTGGGCCGGCCCTGCCCCCGCGGCGGCGAGTGTGGTGACGCCCGTGAGCCGCTGGCGCAGCCCGGCGCTCGCCTCAGCCGTAGCCAGAGCCCGCTGCGCTGCCGCGAGTCGGGCCTCGCGGCTGTCCTCACGGACCGTTGTGCCTGTGTGCATCACACACCTCCTACCTACGCTCGCCGACGCTAGAGGGAGCCACCGACATCCGTTCGCACCACCCGCGATCGAACGAATGTTCTATTGAACCTCGGTGGTGGCGTGGTGTCAACGGGCCCGAGGTCCCGAGAGCACCGGCCCACCCGGCGATACGGTTCGGCCATGGTCGAAGCACCCCTCGGCGGCGGTTTCCCTGCCGCGCTCCCGATCGCCACCGCCGCCACCTGGCTCTGGGTGGGCATGGTGCTCGCGATCTCGTTCATCGAGGCGCCCCTGAAGTTCCGCGCGCCGGGCGTCACGCTGCCGATCGGACTCGGGATCGGGCGCCTTGTGTTCCGGGCACTCAACATCGCCGAGGGCGTCTTCGCCTTGGTGCTGCTGGTGTGCGTGCTGCTGGGTCCGGCACCCGGTGAGGGACCGGCCGCCGTCGCGATCCTCGCCCTACTGATCCAGCTGCTGGCCGTCCGGCCTCGACTCACCCGCCGCACCGACGCCGTGCTCGCCGGCGGACCGACCGACAAGCGGTCGAACGCGCACTACTGGTACGTGGGCCTCGAGGCCGTCAAGCTCGTGGCGCTGATGGTAGTCGGGATCGCACTGGTCTCATGAGCGGCTGATGAAGAGCCTCAGATCAGCGGGTTCTCAAAACCCTTCTCGCCCCTCCGCTCGCTCGTGTCAGGGTGGGGTGATGCCGTTCCAGAACCCGCAGCTCACCGCCCCGAGCCTGCTGACCACCGAGACCTTCACGCTCCGG
>NZ_JBMDXJ010000481.1:0-4124 GCF_048594945.1 Pseudactinotalea sp.
CGCGGGCGCACGGTCCTGCAGCGCGCGCAGTTCGCCGAGCGCCGCCGTCTGGGAGTCGAGCGCCTCGTCGGCTGCCTGACACAGCTGCAGGATCTCGATCAGCCCCTGGCGCTGGGCCGTCTCCGGCTCCGGGCTCGCGTCGCCCAGCTGCTGCTGGATCGCGAAGGCCTGGCCGAGCTGCTGCTGCGCCTGCTCGAGCGTGGCCTTGAACTCGCGGGTCGCCTCGATGCCGAACTGCGCCTCGGCGAACGCGAGTTCGTTGGCCGAGGACCGCACGTCGTTGTCGAGTGCCACCAGGGCCGAGCCGGCGCGGGTGCTCAGCTCCGCGTTGCTGACTCCGGCCCACGGGTCCGTGGGAGCCGGTGCGCCGCTCGGCTGCCGCGCCTGCGTTCCTGCGGCGTTCTTCCGGTTGCGCCGCATCACGATCACGACTCCGGCAATCAGCGCGACGATCACCACCGCGCCGACCAGCACGCCGGAGCCGCCGCCGGATGCGCCGCCGGAGCCGCCCGATCCGCCGCCCGATGTCGGAGCGGTGGTGGTCGGAGCCGCACCGGTGCCGATCTCGATCAGCGTGCCGGCCGCAGCCAGTGAGGCGCCCGTCCAGTCGCCGTCGCGCACCGCGCTCCGGGCGGCTGCCTCGATGTCGCTGACGTCGGCGTCGCTCAGCGCGGCCTCCTCCGCGACCGACAGCCCCACGTCCCGGTCCTCGACCGCGATCGCGAGCAGCAGTACGTCGGTGTTCGCGTTGGAGGCGATCGCGGTGTCATTGGCCCAGTCGACCGGCCGTTCGCCGTCGAAGGAGTCCACGTACACGGTCCACAGGTCGTAGTCGGTCTCGGCCACGACGTCGTCGGCTGCGGCCGCCAGTTCCTCGATGTGAGCCGCGGCCACCTGGTCGCTCGAGCGATCGACCACCCGCGCCGACATCACGAACGGATCCTCGGCGAGCGCCGGCGCCGCCAGCATCAGACTCGCCGCGGCCGCCACCCCCACCACGGCCAGGGCACGTCGCGCTGTGTGCATGCTCACGTGGCGATCTTCGCCGCTGACCAGCAGCGGCGCAACGCGGCGAGGCGGGCAGTCCTGCCATGGGGTGCGTGGAACCGGTACCAGGGGCCACCGGATCCCCAGCGCCCTGGGGTATTCTCACCGCCCGTGCCGAACACCCCGCCCCGTATCGCCGTGATCCAGCACGAGGAGATCGCACCGCTCGACGCACTCGGACCGGCGCTCGCCGAGGCCGAGATCCTCCTGATCCGCCCCGACGCCGGAGCGCCGCTCCCGCCGCTCTCCGAGATCGACGGACTCGTGATTCTCGGCGGGACCATGAACGTCCATGACGAGGCGACCCCGTGGCTGCCGGACGTACGCACCTACCTGAGCGACGCCGTCGAGCAGGGAGTGACGACGCTCGGTATCTGCCTGGGAGCGCAGCTGCTGGCGGTGGCGCTGGGCGGCGACGTGGAGGTGGCTGCGCCCGGCGGACCAGAGAACGGACTCATCGAGCTCCGGATGCGCCCGGACGCCGAGACCGACCCGCTGCTCGGACCGGTCGTGGCCGGGCTCGGTCGGGACGTGATCGCGCCGTCCAGCCACCAGGACGCGATCTCGGCTCTGCCGCCGGAAGCGGTCTGGCTCGCCAGCTCGCGTCAGTACCCGTTCCAGGCGTTCCGTGTGGGCTCCGCGTGGGGGTTGCAGTTCCACCCCGAGGCCGGCGAGGACCTGTTCGCTTCGTGGGAGAAGCGCCACGATGGCGACGTCGAGGCCACGCGGAGGCGCCACCGCGAGCACGCCGACGCGCTCGCCACGCTCGCCGAGACGATCGGACGCACCTTCACCGCCCTCGCCGGTGACCGCGTCACGAGCTGAGGCTCACGCCTGCGCCAGAAGGTCCTCCGCGTCCACGATCGTGTACGCGTAGCCCTGCTCGGCGAGGAACCGCTGCCGGTGCGCGGCGAACTCGGCGTCCACGGTGTCGCGGGTGACCACCGCGTAGAAGTGCGCGGTCTTGCCATCGGCCTTCGGGCGCATGATGCGGCCGAGCCGCTGCGCCTCCTCCTGCCGTGAACCGAACGTGCCCGACACCTGGATCGCGACCGAGGCCTCAGGCAGGTCGATCGAGAAGTTCGCGACCTTGCTCACCACCAGCGTGCTGATCTCGCCCTGTCGGAACCCCTCGAACAGCCGCTGCCGCTCGTTCACCGTGGTCGCTCCGGTGATCAGCGGTGCCCCGACGGCCTCCGCCAGATGCTCGAGCTGGTCGAGGTACTGACCGATCACCAGCGTCTGCTCGCCCTCGTGCTGCGCGATCAGGTGACGCACCACATCGGTCTTGGCCTTCGCCGTCGAGGCCATCCGGTACCGGTCCTCGGGCTCGGCGCTCGCGTACGCCATCCGCAGCGCGTGCGGCAGATCGAGGCGTACCTCGACGCACTCGGCCGGTGCGATCCAGCCCTGGCTCTCGATGTCCTTCCACGGGGCGTCGTAACGCTTGGGACCGATGAGGCTGAACACCTCGTCCTCGCGGCCGTCCTCACGCACCAGCGTCGCGGTGAGGCCGAGCCGGCGGCGCGCCTGCAGGTCCGCCGTCATGCGGAAGATCGGCGCCGGCAGCAGGTGGACCTCGTCGTAGAGGATCAGCCCCCAGTCACGGGCATCGAGCAACTCCAGGTGCGTGTAGACGCCCTTCAGCTTGGAGGTGAGCACCTCGAAGGTCGCGATCGTGACCGGCCGGATCTCCTTGCGGGAGCCCGAGTACTCGCCGATCTCCTCGGGCGTGAGCGTGGTGCGGCGCACCAGCTCGTCGCGCCACTGCCGTGCGCTGACCGTGTTGGTCACCAGGATCAGCGTGGTGGCCTTGGCCTCGGCCATCGCGCCGGCCCCCACGATCGTCTTGCCCGCTCCGCAGGGGAGCACCACGACGCCGCTCCCACCGTGCCAGAACGTTTCCACGGCCTCGGCCTGGTAGGGCCGCATGGACCACTCGCCGGTCTCGAGCGCGATCTCGTGCGCCTCGCCGTCGACGTAGCCGGCCAGGTCCTCGGCCGGCCAACCGAGCTTGACCAGCACCTGCTTGAGGTGGCCCCGCTCGGAGGGATGGACGACGACGGTGCTCTCGTCGATCTTCGCGCCCACCAGTCCTGCGGTCCGCTTGGACCGGAGCACCTCGGTGAGCACGGGGATGTCGGTCGCGTGCAGCACCAGCCCGTGTGTCGGGTGGCTGAGCAGCTGCAGCCGCCCGTACCGGGCCATCGTCTCGGCGATGTCGACCAGCAGCCCGTGCGGCACGGGGTAGCGGGAATACTCGAGCAGCGTGTTGACCACCTGCTCGGCGTCGTGGCCCGCAGCTCGCGCGGTCCACAACCCCAGCGGGGTCAGGCGGTACGTGTGGATGTGCTCCGGCGCGCGTTCCAGCTCCGCGAACGGAGCGATCGCCCGCCGGCAGGCGGCGGCCTGCTCGTGGTCGACCTCGAGCAGCAGCGTCTTGTCGGACTGAACGATGAGGGGTCCGTTGGGCATCCGACCATTCTCCCCCTTTCCGCTTTCAACGACGTTTCGGCCCCCGGGCTTGGACGCGCAGGGGAGGGGTCGAAACGTCGTTGAAAGCGCCTTGGGGGGTCGAAACGTCGTTGAAATCAGATCTCGAGGGCGTCGCCGGCGCGGAGCTGCACATAGGTGCCGCCGACGCTCTCGATCGCCCCGGTGATCCGTGCCTCCGAGATCCGCAGGCCGGCTTCGGAGAGCACGGCGTCGTGCATGGCGATCGCCTGCTTGGGTGCGACCGCCACCACGAAGTCCATCGCCTCGCCGATCTTCAGCCACGGGGCGCCTGCGGGGGCGGCGAGCAGCTCGACCGGCACGCCCGGTGCCTCGAGCGAGTCTCCGGGGTGGAACAGCCGGCCGTCGACCAGCACGCCGACGTTGTCGACACGCGGCAGCGTGCGGTGGATCTCGGCGTGCGTGCCTCCGAAGAACTCGAGCCGGAAGCCGCCGACCTCGCGCACGTCGCCGGGCGCGATGATCTCGACGACGTCTCCGACGTCGCTCGCCGCCACCGCGGCGGCGACGCCGGCAGGCCCGTACACGGACGCCTCCGGGCACCGTTGCCGCAGGTCGGAGAC
>NZ_JBMDXJ010000482.1:0-2733 GCF_048594945.1 Pseudactinotalea sp.
GACACGCGCGACCGGGATGGTGCGCCCCTCCTCGATGAGCTCCCCAGGCACCTCTTGCGGTGACGGGAGTGACCGGGCCCAGGGGTCGCCGTCGAGCATGGACATGACCGAGGTGAGCGTGAAGTCGGCGGGAGTCACGCCGTCGAGATCGTCCCAGGCGACCGGGAACGAGACCGTGGTGCCGGGCCGTACCCGAGGGCTGTACGCGCAGGCGAGCGAGGCGCCCCCGGAGCGCGTGGCGTCGAGGAACACCTTCCCGCCGCGGTCGGCCTTGATGTAGGCGGTCGTGGCGAGATCGGCGTCGAGCCGCTCGGCGCGGGCAGCCAGGGCCCGGGTGGCCGCGGCGGCGTCCGCGAGCTCGTGTTCGCGGACCGGGACGATGATGTGCACGCCCTTGGAGCCCGAGGTCTTGAGCGCGCCGGCGAGGCCGCAGTCGGCGAGCGCCTGCTGGACCAGCCGCGCGGCGCCGACCACCACGTCGAACCCACTCCCCTCCGGCGGGTCGATGTCGAGCACGAGATGCGTGACGCGGCCGGCGAGGATCTCCGTGCGCTCGGGCGGATCGGCGAGTTCAGGGAGCATGAGGGTCGGGTGGTACTCGACCGCACGCTGGTTGCCGAACCACAGCAGGGTGCGGAGGTCGTCGCAGAGCGGGTAGTGGATCTCGCGGTTCCCCGCCTCGGACCAGACCGTGGTGCGGCGGATGAACGCAGGCGCGTGGTCGGGCAGGTTCTTCTGCATGAAGGGCTGCTGCCCTGGGCGCACGCGCACCACCGACAGGGGACGCCCGGCCAACTCCCGCAGCAGCGGCTCGGCGACAGCCTCGAGATAGGCGATCAGGTCGCGCTTGGTGGCGTCCGCGCCGCTGAACAGGGGCGAGTCGAGGCTGGTGAGCTCGACGCCCTCGCGTGTTTCGGTCTGCTTCGCCATCGCAGGCCAGCCTGCCACCCGGTCGCCGACACGCCGCTGCGCCTCACGCAGTACTCTGCTAACCGCAGTAGCGTGCACACCACAACGTCACGGGAGACAGGAACCCACATGGACACCACTCAGCTCCTCAAGGGGGTGCTCGACCTCGCGGTGCTCGCCGCGGTGGATCGCGAGGACGGGTACGGCTACGACGTCGTGCGCCGACTGCGGGCAGCGGGACTGGCCGATGTCGGTGACGCCTCGGTCTACGGCACGCTCCGCCGCCTCTACGCCGCGGGCGCCCTCACCAGCTACGTCGTCCCCTCCGAGGAGGGGCCGCACCGCAAGTACTACGGCATCACACCCCAGGGCCGAACCGCGCTGCAGCACCAGGGCAAGCAGTGGGTCGAGTTCGCCCAGACCATGTCCGACCTCCTCGAAGGCAGGGCCGCCTGATGACCACGCTCGCTCCCCCACCCGCCGTCACCGCGTACGCCAACGCCGTGCGCGACCACCTGGCCGGCCTCGACGCCGAGACCCTCGACGAGCTCACCGGCGGCCTCGAGGCCGATCTCGCCGAGGCGCTCTCCGAGCGCCTTCCCGACGACGGCGCAGCACCCGACCTCGCCGCCGTCACCTCAGTCTTCGGGTCGCCCGGGCTGTACGCCGACGAGCTGCGCAGCGCTGCGGGGGTGGAACTGCCGCCCGAGCCGGGGGCGCGGACTCGGCCGCGGCTGCGTGACGTGGTGGGACGCGCTCGGGTCGACGCCGTCACAACGTGGGCCGCGCTGCGCGAGCGGCACGGCTGGCTGCGCTGGGGCACGGACTTCCTCGTCTCGTTGCGCCCCGCGTGGTGGTTGCTGCGCGCCTGGGTGCTGTTCCATCTCTTCACCGGCCTCAGGAACCCGTTCTTCGGCTCCGGCGCTGACAAGCTGCTGCTGCTCGGCCTCGTGGTGGTGTCTGTCCTGTGGGGGCAGAAGCGGATCGGGCAGCGACGCTGGTGGCGGCGACTGGGACTCCTCGCCACCACGCTGGCAATCGTCGCCACGTTGCCGATCCTCATCGGTGCGTACAACCGGACGGTGTACTCGGGCTGGAGCGACGGCGCGTACAACCAGGGCTTCTCCGACGGCCAGAGCGTGGCGATGCAGCACGGCGGGCTATCCGGAGAGCTGACGAACCTGTTCGTGTACGGTGCTGACGGCCAGCCGGTCGTGAACGCACAGATCGTCGACCAGCACGGCAACCCGGTGGTGCTGAACTCACCCTCGACAGGGCGCCCGTGGGCCGAGTGGAGCGGCTGGGAGTGGGGCGGCGAGGCAGTTCCGGTCCCGGTGCTCGAGGACACTCCGCTGAACGTCTATCCGTGGAGCTACCTGCGGGGCGAGGACGTGACGATCCGCGACAACGGGTCCGCCTTCGGGTCCTCCTCACTCGCCGTGGATCCCCGCTGGCCGGCTGCCACCCTGTTCCCGATCCCGGGCTACGGCACGGAGGACCCGACCGATCGGGAACCGTCGGACCCCGGTACGGACGAGGCCAGCGGCTCCGACGATGCCGAGGCCGACGGCGGCGAGCCCGGCGACTCCGAGGCCACCGGGGGCGAAGCAGGCGCTGATGAGGACAGCGAGGCTACGGACTCCCCTTCCGGTGACACCGAGGGCGGCACCGCCGAGTAGCCAGAGCGAGGGTCTCCGAGTGCTTTCAACGCTCCTCCGGCGTGGCGGAAGATTCAACGCTCTTCCGGCGTAGCAACTGCCCGCCGGAGGAGCGTTGACAGCTGATCTCCAGGGACTGCTGGAACCCCAGAAATCGCGTCATTCC